>DNSU01000066.1:22749-30173 GCA_003499585.1 Cyanobacteria bacterium UBA9579
AAACATAGAAAGATTTCCAGATGATTTCATGTTTCAACTTACTGATGAAGAGTGGAAAGTTTTGATGTCACAAATTGTGATATCAAACAAAGGCAGAGGGGGTAGACAAAAGCGACCCTATGTATTTACAGAGTACGGTGTATTAATGCTTTCCAATGTCCTTAATAGCAAAAAAGCTATAGCAGTGAGTATACAAATAGTTAGAGTATTTACAAAGCTAAAAGAAATAGCTCTTACTAACAAAGAATTATCTCAAAGACTTGATGAACTTGAAAACAAGTTTATAAGCTATGCAAGAGAGACAAGAATAGATATTGACGATATATTTAGACAATTAAATCAATTAATAGAAGTTACAAAACCATCCAAAACCGAACAAATAGGTTTTAAAGTTAATAAATAGACAAAAGAAGGAAAAAATATGCAAGTTTCGCTCGAATGGTTAAATGAATATGTAAATATACAAGGCCTGCCAGCTGAGGAAATAGCTCATGGTTTAACAATGAGTGGCCTGGAAGTAGAAGATATAGAAAAAATCGGCGCTGATTTTTCAAATATAGTTGTAGCAGAAATTTTAGATGTAAAACCACACCCAAATGCTGATAAATTACAAATTGTAGAAGTCTTTAACGGCACAGAAAAAAGAGAAGTAGTCTGTGGAGCCAGAAATATTGCAAAAGGACAAATGATTCCTTATGCAAGTGTTGGATCAGAAGTTAAAGACCGTAAAACAGGAGAAAAATTCATACTTAAACCTGCAAAAATCAGAGATGTTGAATCTGAGGGAATGTTATGTTCAGCTGATGAACTCGGGTTAGAGACTAAAGATTTTCAAGAAGAAGATGGTATTCTGATTTTAAATAGACTAAAAGAAAACCTAAAGCATGGACAGGATGTCAAAGAGGTTTTAAATATTCAGGAAGATACAATTTTACACGTAGCGCCAACTGCCAATCGCGGTGATGAAATGTCTGTTATTGGAATTGCAAGAGAAGTTTCATCAATATTCAGCAGGCCCCTTAAATATCCTGAAATAAAAAACTCTGAGCAGCCTGAATACTCTGATTTTAAAGTAGATATCAAGAATGAAGACACCTGCAAATACTACGCTGCAGGCATAATAAAAGATGTAAAAATTAAACCCGCACCACAATGGATGACAAGAAGGCTACAGGCTTCAGGAGTTAGAAGCATTAATAATGTGGTAGATATTACTAACTACGTAATGCTTGAATACGGTCAACCACTCCACGCTTTTGACCAGGATAAATTAGGTGAGAATTACCTGTGTGTCAGAAGGGCATATGACGGAGAAAAAATGATAACTCTTGATGAAATCGAGAGAGATTTAACACACGATACTGTCTTAATAGCCACACAAAAAGAACCTGTAGGATTAGCAGGCTTAATGGGTGGTTATAATTCAGAAGTAGATGAAAATACTAAAAATATTGCCCTTGAATCAGCATATTTTACTCCTCCAACAAATAGAAAATCTGCAAGAAGCGTTGGCTTAAGAACAGAAGCCTGTGCCAGATTTGAAAGAGGAGTTGATATAGAAGCCGTAAAACCTGCCTTATTAAGAGCAATGGAGTTAATGGAAGAATTAGCTGATGCAAAAATTTGTGGTATATCAGAAACAGGCAATGATAAATTACCTGATGTCGAGATAACTCTTAGATTTAGCCAGATTAAAAGAATTTTAGGCATAGAAATTCCTAATAATAAATGCATTGAGATTTTAGAGCATCTGGGATTTGAACTCCTTGGTAAAAATGATTTCTCAGCTAAATTCCTTGTACCTAGTTATAGGGTTAATGATGTGACCAGAGAAATCGATCTTCTGGAAGAAATTGGAAGAATCTACGGCTACGATAAAATTGAACCGACTCTACCAAGAAAAACTCAAGCCCCTGAAATAAGCCAAGAAATACAAACCATAAATCACATAAATAAACTCCTTTTAGGTGCAGGATTAAATGAAGTTGTAACATCCTCCTTAACAGGATTACCTTTGATTAACTGGGTTGGGATAGGTTATAACAATGAGGAAGCAGTTAAGGTTTCAAATCCTCAGTCTGATGAATACACAATGCTAAGACAAAGTATGGTTCCAAGCATGATTCAGGTTGCTAAATACAATTCTGATCAGGGCCAAAAAAATATATGGATTTATGAAATCGGTAAAACTTTCTTTGTAAAAGGAACTCCTGATCAAAAAAATACCGGCGTGCAGGAAAATAGAATTCTGGCAGGTGCCATAACCGGAAATATTACTTCCAGTAAGTGGCATAATGTACAGGAAACTGATTTTTATACTTTAAAAGGGTTAATAGAATCTCTTATCAGAGATTTAAATTTAGAAAACAGGGTTGAATATCGTCCAATTTCTGATGTTTCATACCTGCATCCTGGCAGAGCAGCAGAAATAAGACTGCTTGGTAAAACACCAATATCTCTAGGGGTTTTTGGAGAACTGCATCCAGACACCATGGAAAAATGTAAATTAGCTCAACCTCTTTATCTATTTGAAATTAATTTAGAAGAAGTATTGTCAAATATCATATATACAACTCCAAGATATAAGGAATTACCTTTATATCCGGCTGTTAATAGAGATATAGCATTTATAATTCCTCAAAACATCTCTAATCAGGATATTTATAAGTCTATTAAAAAAATATCCTCCAGCCTATTCAAAAAAGCAGAACTTTTCGATGTCTATCAGGGCAAACACGTTCCTGAAGGATCAAAGAGTTTAGCTTACAGAATAACTCTTCAGGATCCAAATGCTACATTAACAGATGAAAAAATCGATGTTGAAATAAGTAAAATCAAAGAGGGTCTTAAAAAAGCATATCCAGATATTAATTTTAGAGAATAAACCTATTAAATTTAAAAACAGAAAGCATATGCTAAAAGATATATTAGAAAATAAGAAATGTTTTAAGCTGATCTGTGGAGCAGGAAACGAGGATGCAACAGAAATAGAGAAACTCGTAGCCCTTTATGCTAAAGCCGGTGCTAACTTTTTTGATTTATCAGCAAATGAAGAAGTTATAGAAGCAGCATTAAGGGGGCTTAATAGAGTTATTCCAGCTCCTGAACTCGCAAATTATCACTTATGCATAAGCGTTGGCACAAAAGGTGATCCGCACGTCAGTAAAGCATTTATTGATAAATCAAAATGTATTTACTGTGGTAACTGTACAAGAGCATGCCCTCAAAGAGCTATTTTAAGTGATATTGAGTATATTGTTAGTGAAACACGTTGTATTGGGTGTGGCAAATGCAAAACATCCTGTACAGTTAACGCTATTTCCTTTCATTCTAGAATTAAACCCCTTAAAGATCTTCTTTCAGTTATTGCTAAATATAATATCAGCTGCATTGAACTCCATGCCTCCAGTAATAATGAAAAAGAAATATATGAAAAATGGCAAGTAATAAATGATAATTTTGATGGAATGTTTAGTATCTGCCTAAATAGGACTCATTTTGGTGATATCAAGTTAATAGAACTGATAAAAAGTTTAATAGAAAGCAAAGAAGAGTTTTCAACAATTGTACAAACGGACGGTAATCCAATGAGTGGCTCGAAAGATACTTACAATGCTACGCTGCAGGCTATATCCACAGCTGAACTTGTCCAAAACACACATCTACCTGTATTTATAATTCCTTCAGGAGGAACTAACTCAAAAACAGCAGAACTTGCTAAATTATGCAAAGTGAATATACACGGTGTAGCAATAGGATCATATGCTCGTAAAATCGTTCGTGAGTATATTGATAGAGAAGATTTTTTTGAGAATGAAGAAATTTTTAACAAAGCCGTTGAAACTGCCCAAAAACTTGTACAAAGAACTTTCAAAGATTTAGTGTTATAAATTAACCACATTTTCTTATATATGGTAAATTAACAATAGATATTGCTGGAAATTATCAATTTTTGAGAAAACAAATATGAATATATTATTAACAGGTGGAAGTGGATTTATAGGGAAGAATATTCTCGAATCATACTTATCAGAAAAATATAATATTATTGCTCCCAGTCATTCAAAACTGGATTTAATTGATGAAAACAGTGTAAGAGATTTTTTCTTAAATAATAAAATAGATGTGGTTGTACATTCAGCCTGCAAACCCGGCCATCGCAATGCCAAAGATCCGACAAATATTTTGTATACAAACGGTAGAATGTTCTTTAATCTTACTCGTAATTCTTCTTATTATGAAAAAATGATTTTGTTGGGCTCTGGAGCTGTGTATGACACAAGATATGATATATCAAAAGTTGATGAAAGTTACTTTGATACACATATACCCGTTGATGAACATGGTTTCCAAAAATACACTGCTGCTAAATACATAGAACAGGTAGATAATATTGTAGAGCTTCGTTTGTTTGGTGTTTTTGGCAAATATGAAGATTATGCAATTAGATTTATCTCCAATGCCATCTGCAAAGCCATACACAATTTGCCAGTCACAATAAAGCAAAACCGAAAATTCGATTATTTGTATGTAGATGACTTAATGCCAATACTTGATTACTTTATACAAAATAAAAGCAACCATAAAGCCTACAACGTAACCCCTGATCATCCTATAGAACTTTATAAATTAGCTGAAAAAATCAAAGAAATATCAGGAAAAGATCTTCCGATTATAATCAAACAACCTGATATGGGGTTAGAATACAGCGGCAATAACAGGTGTTTAAGAAAAGAAATTAAAGATCTGAAGTTTACCTCTTTTAATGAATCTATTAGTCAATTATACAATTGGTATTTAGATAATAAGAACCTAATCAATACAGAGTTACTACTTTTTGACAGATAATCATAGATATATAATACATCAGAAACGATAAAAAGAATTTAATATAACATAATATCTGTATTTATGGTTTATAATTTAGTAAAGAATGAATATAGCAATTGGATTAAACGTGTCAGGAGCGTATAGATGGGTGCAGCAAGAATCAATAAAGATATATTTGACGAACTATTTGTTCTGGAATTGGCTAATAATCACTGGGGAGATCTTGATAGAGGATTAAGGTTAATATCTGATTACAGCCGAATAGTCAGATTTAATAATATCAGAGCTGCAATAAAACTCCAGTTTAGAGATATGGATAACTTTATACATAAGGATTTTAGAGAAAGAACTGATATTAGATATATTAAAAAAGCTACTGAAACAAGATTATCGAAAGAAGATTATGCTACTTTAGTTAATGCAATAAGAAAAAGCGGCTGCATTCCTATGTCAACCCCTTTTGATGAAAAGTCTGTTGACTTGTGTGTAGAACTTGGAATACCGATTATTAAAATAGCAAGTTCCAGTATTAATGATTGGTTCTTGATAGAGAAAATAGCAAAAACTAAAAAACCTATCATTGCTTCTACTGGAGGATCTTCATTAAAAGATATCGATGATTTAGTGACATTTTGCCAAAATAGAGATATACCTTTAGCCCTAAACCATTGTGTATCCATATATCCAAGTGAAAATAACGAACTTGAATTAAATCAAATAGATTTCTTAAAAAATAGATATCCGGATCATACAATAGGTTTTTCAACACACGAAAATCCTGATGAAACTATAACAATTATGATGGCTTATGCAAAAGGTGCAAGAACCTTTGAGAGGCATATAGACAAAAATGCAGATGGTATAATTGCTGCTCCTTACTGTTCTTCTCCAGAACATATAGATAAATGGTTTAAAGCATTCATAGAAGCTAAAAAGCTCTGCGGAGCCTGCAGAGACACAAAGAGAATTCCTGCAAAAAAAGAAATTGAATACTTGGATACCTTAGTAAGAGGTGTTTATGCCAAAAGAGATTTACCAGAAGGGCATGCCCTTGATGATAGTGATGTGTATTTAGCGATACCTCTCCAAAAAGGTCAGATTTCCTGCAGGGAGCTTATGAGAGGCGAAATCATGTTAAAATCCTGCAAAAAAGATGAGCCTTTAATGATAGATACAATAGATAGTCCATATGCTGATAATGAGAACTTAAAACAGCTTATTTACAACCGGGGGCTATAAACTAATATACTGTTCCATTAATTTTGGGAATAACTACAAGATTTTTGGGTAAGAAATTAATGCCGTATAAACAAGAAAATCATAACCAAAAATTATCTGAGATAACTTCAAAAGAAGAATTAAAAACTTCTATTATTAAACCTTATCTTAATATTCTTAAAAATTTGGAAAATATATATATTTTTGGTGCAAAAAGACAGGGTAAAAAATATTATAATTACTTTATTAAGAATAAAATAGAAGTTAAGGGGTTTATAGATAATGATATTTCTAAACAGGGTAAGGATTTTTGCGGTATAAAAATTCATTCGGTTGATGAACTCTTAAATAACAAAGATAATATAACTGTTATTATTGCATCTGCTAATTATTTGCCTGATATTTATCAGCAGCTAAAAAATCTTGGGTTCAGTAAAATAATTCCCTATCCTGTTTTATCAATATTTAATGAAGTAATGTTTCCTCCTGAACCTTTCTTTAAAGATTTACTTAGTGATATAACAACTAATAAAAGTAAATATATGTCTTTATATTCGATATTTAAGGATGAAAAGTCTAAAAAAGTGCTCGATAACCTGATAAATTACAGATTAACCTTAGATTCGAGTTGTCTGGAAGAAGTATTTGAGAATAACAATGACGAATATTTTGATCCTTATATCCTTTTTCTTGATGGGAATGAGGTTTTTATTGACGGTGGTGGGTATAACGGAGATACTGTAAAAAAATTCATTAATAAATCAGACCAAAAATACAATAAAATATTATATTTCGAACCTGATAAAGAGCTATTTTCTATAGCAGAGGAAAACTTAGCAGAATATAAAAATATTACTTTCATTGATAAAGGCTTATATTCAGACGAAACAACTTTAAAATTCAGCTCAACCGGTGAATTAGATGGTTGTATAGATCCTGAAGGCAATATAGAAATTCACACCACCACCATCGATAAAATATCAGAAGACAAAATCACTTTTATAAAACTAGACCTTGAAGGTAGTGAATATGAAGCAATAAAAGGCGCTGAAAATCAAATTAGTAGCAATTCCCCAAAGTTAGCAATTGCCGTTTATCATAAAGTTCAAGACTTATGGGAAATTCCAGAGTTAATATCCTCGATAAATCCTGATTATACGTTCTACTTAAGACATTATTCCAGAGTAATATTTGATACAATCTTATATGCCATACCAAAAACAAAGGGAATTAAATGATAAAAGTTAGTGACTATATTGTAAAGCGATTGGCTGAATACGGGATAAAACACGTATTTATGATCTCAGGCGGGGGTGCAATGCACCTCAATGATTCCTTTGGTAGAAGCAACATTGAATATATATGTAATCATCATG
>DNSU01000223.1 GCA_003499585.1 Cyanobacteria bacterium UBA9579
AGCATTGCCGCCCGCGTCCTTGATTTTAAAAGTGAAGTCGGCAAACAATACTAACGCAGCTAAAGCGGCGGATCCGATAGCATACCCTTTGGTGACCGCTTTAGTCGTATTACCAACCGCATCAAGAGGGTCAGTAATATTCCTAACGTCATCGCCTAATTCAGCCATTTCAGCAATACCACCGGCATTGTCAGAAATAGGACCATAAGCATCAACTGCAACAACGATACCTGTTGTAGCAAGCATGCCAACTGCTGCCAATGCGATACCGAATAATCCACCGGTATTGAAAGCTACTACCATAGCAATACAAATGAAAACAACAGGCAAGAAGGTTGAAATCATGCCAACTCCAAGACCTGCAATAATGTTTGTTGCTGCACCTGTTAATGAAGCATGAGCTATATCCTTAACTGGTTTATATTCAGCGGATGTATAGTATTCACTAATAAATCCTATAGCAGAACCTGCAACAACACCAACTACTAATGACCAGAATACATTGAAGTTTTCTGGAAGTATTAGTTTAACTGCAACGAATGAAAATCCAATCATTAAAGCAGCTGCACCAAATGTTCCAAAGTTTAATGCCATCATAGGATTAGATTTATCGTCAGTTCTGACAAATGATGTGCCAATAATAGAAGCTATGATACCAGCTGCTGCAATTACCATTGGTAATAATGCACCATTAAAGCTGAAATACACCATACCTAATGTCATAGCAGCGATAATTGAACCGACAAATGATTCAAACAAATCAGCACCCATGCCTGCAACGTCACCAACGTTATCACCAACGTTATCAGCGATAACTGCAGGGTTTCTTGGATCATCTTCAGGGATGCCTGCTTCTACTTTTCCAACAAGGTCAGCGCCTACATCAGCAGCTTTTGTATAAATACCACCACCTGCACGAGCAAATAATGCTATTGAGCTGCCGCCTAATGCAAATCCGTTAACAATATTAGGATCTCTAAAGATTATATAAAGTAATGATAATCCAATTAAGCCTAAACCCACTACAACCATACCCATAACAGCGCCACCTGAGAAAGCTATACGTAAAGCTGCATTCTGAGAAGTTGCTGCCGCACAGGCTGTTCTTGAATTAGCTCTTGTAGAAACCATCATACCTACAAATCCAGCTGTAGCTGAACAAGCAGCGCCAGCTAAAAAGCAAAGAGCTGTTGGTACATCAATAAAGTAAGCAAGAGCTCCAAAAACTGCAACTACAAAAACACTTAAAATTCTGTACTCTCTTTTTAAGAAAGCCATTGCACCTTCCTGAATATAAGTTGAGATTTCAATCATTCTTGCATTACCAGGAGATGCTTTTAAAATCTTGCCTATTAAAGCCCCTGCGAAAAGTAAAGCTGTAAGCCCACCGGCAACACCTAAATAAGGAAGATTTTCTGTTGCAAATACGTTAACTTTTAAGTATGTAACGATGCTTGCAGCTACCAACAATAATAAACCGGGGATTAAATACTCCCAGTAGGTGGTAGCGACTTTTGAATCAGCAGTAAGAGCTTGCAGCTCCTGTGTTTGTTGATTCATTTCATTTTGAACATGATCGGATTCATACATTGTTTGCACTCTCGTAATTCCTTTTTACATATTCCACACTAAGTTAATATTACTCTGTAATTTATGGTAGTAAAGTCTTTTTTAGTGTATTTTCTATGTTTTTAAGATAACTTAATAAAGTTTTTTTATCCTGTAAATAAATAAAGTTTTTTTAAATGTTATTAATAATTTCAAGTTAAATTAAACTGATATAAAAGACCTAAATTTTCATACTATCCCTATATATTTATAGCATGAAAAGTGCTAATAAGAAAAATTTTCACTGCCTTTATTTTTAACCTATTAAAAGTAGCAGGTTTGCAAAAACTTTATACGGCAAGTATTAAAATCATTAAAAGTCAGAACTATCTTGTTAAGGCTGAGCTTGTAACTATAGCCAGACTTTTAATGATTAATCAGACATCCGTTCACTTAAATTCTATATCTTGTCTTATGTCTTTTTTATTGTATTATTATACTGGTTAACTATATACTGGTTAATCTGGATGGTATCAATGAGATTTACACTTAAAGAGATCGTGTATATGCCAGAAAATTACAATATTACATATTTTGACGAAATAGATTCGACGAATACCTATTCCTTAAGAAACATTGTAGGTTTAAATGACAGACATGTTGTCATAGCAGCCAGGCAGACCTCTGGCAAAGGAAGGCTGGCTCGCAAGTGGATTTCTGACATTGAAGGCAATGTTTATATGTCAATTGTACTAAAACCATCAGATACAATGGACAAAGAACTGCCTTTGTCTAATATTACTCAATATATGTCAGTAGTTCTATGCAGGGTTCTCGAAAGCTACGGAGTAATACCTGAAATTAAATGGCCTAATGATGTATTAGTTAACGGTAAAAAAATATCCGGTATTTTAAGTGAAATATCAACTCAAGGAAGCACCTTAAAAGGGTTTGTACTTGGAATTGGGATAAATTTAAATCTATCTCAGGAAGATATAAATGCAATAGATCAACCGGCAACATCATTAAATCTATTAACCGGCCAATTAATCAATAGAGACTTATTCATAAAACAATTACTCGATGAATTCTTTATGGACTATGATTCATTCATCCAAGATGGCTTTATAAGCATAAAGTCAGAATATCAACAAAGAAGCTCA
>DNSU01000081.1:0-1463 GCA_003499585.1 Cyanobacteria bacterium UBA9579
CCTGCAAAATGGCGCCAAAAAAGTCTATGCCGTCGATGTTGGATACGGCCAACTGGCATGGAAATTAAGAAATGACCCCAGAGTCATAGTTATTGAAAGAACCAATATCAGAACTGCAACAGCTGAAGAAATATATAAAAATCTAGAAACATTGGATAAATCTCTTTTTGCAGAATTAACAACCATGGATTTATCCTTTATTTCAATAACAAAAGTACTTAAAAACATTAAAACACTTATGAATCCGGAAAGACAGGAAATAATTGCTTTAATAAAACCACAATTTGAAGCAGGCAAAGGCCAGGTTCCTAAAAATGGCGTGGTAAAAGACAAAAGTATTCATGTTAATGTTATTAAAAATATAGTAGAATATGCTTGCACCTTAAATATTTACCCTGTAAATTTAACATATTCTCCCATACAAGGACCTGCTGGAAATATCGAATATTTAATTTACCTAAGTAATAAACAAGATCACCTGAGTGAAGAAAAAATTAGAACGGTTGTGAATAAAGCATATGAGCACTTCTCATCAAATCAAATCTCTGGATAATAAAACTATAAGCCTTGAAAAAATAGGTATTATCTATAATATAGAACATAAACAGGCTTTAGAAGTCGTTGATAAACTTGAAAATGTTCTTAAAGAATATGGACATTCCTGCATCAAAAGACAAATAACACCCGGTAAAGGTAAAAAAGTAGAAAATTTTGACAAAGACATTTCCTTTGCCATTGTTGTCGGAGGAGACGGAACGTTTCTTGGTGCCGCAAGATTTTATACTCCTTTAGATATCCCATTATTTGGTATAAATATTGGCAGACTTGGTTTCTTATCTCAACTTAAACTTGCAGATATCGAAGAAGGCCTAAAAAAGCTAATTGATGGCCAGTTTAAGATTGAAGAAAGATTGATGCTCAAAACTTTCAATGTTTCCAAGGAATCGAGATTTTCATACACAGCTCTAAATGATGTAGTCATTAAAGGCGGATCAATCTCAAGAACGGCACAATTATTCCTTTACATAAACGGTAGACACGTTTGTGATTATGTTGCAGACGGATTAATTATATCAACCCCAACAGGATCAACAGCTTATACACTTTCAGCTGGAGGGCCTGTAGTAGTACCGGAATTAGAAGCAATAGTTATAGTCCCAATATGTCCTCATGCTCTAACCTCCAGACCCATAGTCATTCCTGCTGATGAAGAAATAATGGTAAGTGTTAAATCGGATTCTGATCTGGTTTATCTTACAGCTGACGGACAAGAAAGCGTTAAATTAAAAAGCAGCGACAATATATACGTAAAACAATACGAACATAAAGCCAAATTAATCCTCCTGGAAAAAGAAAACAACGGCTTTTATCAAGTACTAAGAGAAAAACTCCACTGGGGGGTCGCCCCTGGGTACTAATAGTTAAGTTAAACCCTCAATCCTTCCAATATTGTCATTCTGAAC
>DNSU01000081.1:1540-2912 GCA_003499585.1 Cyanobacteria bacterium UBA9579
TCATTCTGAACGAAGTGAAGAATCTAAAAGCATTAATAAATAAAGTAGGGTGGGTATCTATAATAAATATAGAATTAAAAAATATTAATTCACCTATTTACCCACCAGCGCCAAGCCCTTAAATATTCAATCATTCCGAAAAATATAAAACTTCAAAATCAGGAATAAAAAGTGATAAAAAGTCTGTTCATAAACAATTTTGCTCTAATAGATAAATTGGAGGTCAACTTCGGTAAAGGCTTAAACATTCTAACCGGAGAAACAGGTGCTGGAAAAAGCATCCTGATAGATGCTATTGATCTGGTATTTGGTGCAAGATCATCAAAAGAACAGATTAAAACCGGAACAAACAAAGCATTAATTGAATTACAACTAAAATTGCCTGAAACCTTCCCTAAAAACTTACTTAATGAAAACGGAATAGATTTAGAAGAAGACAATAGCCTAATTATTTCAAGAGAAGTATCTCATACAGGCACCAGATCAAGAGTTAATGGAATTCTTGTAACCCAAAACTATATCCAAAGTCTGCGTGAATATTTAATAGATATCCACAGCCAGCACGAAACATACAATTATATTCAACCAAAAACCCATATTAACCTTCTTGATAGCTATGGAGATAAAAATCATCAAGAATTGCTTGAAAATTTCAGGAATATTCATTCAGAATACAAGCAAACCAAGAAAGAACTTGAAATTGCACAATCACAAATAGAGTCTAAAGAGCAAAGAATAGACTTTTTAAAATTCCAGATTAATGAAATTTCATCAGCAAAAATAGAAAGTACTGAAGAATACGATAATCTCCTTCAGGAAAGATCGGTTCTATTAAACGCTGAAGAATTAAAAGATCTTGCTTATTCAAGCTATAGTTCTCTATATGGGCAAGATAGCAGTATTATAGACATATTAAGTCACATTGAAAATAAGCTCATTAAGGCAGCCGAATTTGACAGAAACTTATCCCAGATAGTTGAGATACTATCTTCAAGTTCAATCAACCTTAAAGACGTTGCAAACGAGCTGAGAAGTTACTCAGATAATCTTGAAACCAATCCAGAACAATTAACCATGATAGAAGAGCGAATCGAGCTTCTGGATAAATTAAAAAGAAAATACGGCAACGATTTAACTGATATCCTCAATAATCTTGAACAATTTGAACGAGAATTAAACGAAATAGAAATAAAAAGTGAAAAAGCTGAGGAATTATCTAAAAATTTAGCTATACTTAAGGAAAAATCCGAAAAAATCTCTCAGGAATTATCAAATTCAAGAAAAAATCTGGCTAAATTACTTTCTGAATTGATCCAAAAAGAACTTGTAAAACTTGAAATGCCAAAAGTTCAATTCCATATAAAGATTGATC
>DNSU01000081.1:2970-14280 GCA_003499585.1 Cyanobacteria bacterium UBA9579
ATAAAGATTGATCTAAAAGAAGATATTTCAAATAATGGGATTGATAATGTGGAATTTTTAATCTCACCAAATCCCGGAGAACCACTAAAACCTCTGGCAAAAATAGCCAGCGGTGGAGAAATATCGAGGGTAATGCTGGCAATTAAAACAATATTCGCCAGAGCAGATCAGGTTAATACAGTAATATTTGACGAAATAGACAGCGGAATAAGCGGCAAAACTTCTCAGGCCATAGCAGAAGAGTTAGCAGATTTAGCCAAAAGCCATCAAATACTCTGTATCACTCACCAGCCTATAATAGCAGCCATGGCAGATGAATATTTTTATATAGAAAAAATACAGGCTAATACTACCACCAGCGTTACAGTACACAACTTGAATAAAGAACACAAAATAATAGCTATCTCAAAGCTAGCCAGCGGTTCTCAGGATCAGGACTCTATAAACTTTGCCGCAAAGCTAACCCAGCAGGCTACAGAGTATAAAAATAGCTATAAAGAATCGATTAAAGTAAACTAATTTTACATAATACTATATTTATAAGCATTTTCATTGTTCTTGTTTCTCAATAATTTACAGAAATCAAGATCTATAGTCTGATTTACCAGATTTCTTAGATGCCCAGCTATAACAGGCTTTAAAAGCAGCTTTGTATCAAGTGAATCTGCTATATTTTCCAGTTCTTTAATACTTAATTCACTATCTATAGAAGCTGTTAAGAAAATATGCGTATTTCTTAATATTTCAACTTCTCTGATAGCTTTAATATAAACTTCAACACCGGAATCATAGTTAATAAAAAGATAATCAGGAATTTTATCCTCAAGATATTTGTTTATTACTCTAATATCCTTTGAAGCATATATTTTTGCCTTATTAAAACCTGTGTTTACCAGATTTTTCACTATATACCCAACATCATCAAAATCTCTGTCAATTAGAAGAATATTCTGTGTTTCAATGAAATTTCTCTTTAATTCTTCAACAGCTTTATGCTCTTCTTCCTCATAATCTTCCTCGTCTAAATGAATATTAACCTCATTAACTCCAAATTTAAGGAGTTTATCTACCACATCTTCCGTTAAATATTTACCACCTCTAAGGATTAGAGTCCCTCTTTTCCAAATGTCATCTCTTAAAACAAGAGTAAAATTAGAAAATTCATCATAGAATCTAGTTTTTAGAGTTTTCAAATTAACAGGATTTGCAAGAACATTACTTACAAACATACTTCTATTCCTTATTTTCTCTCTCTTTTTATGAAAATCCTCATGATATATATCGGTAAAAAAGCTTTTATCTTTATAAAAGTCAAGCAAAATAGTACTTTTAGATGATATACAAATATTTTTTAAAAGTTTTACTTACTCTGCTAAAATAGAAGTCAATATTCTATAATGAAATATAAGAAAGAAATTAAAAATGGAGTCAAACTATGAACTTACCAAATAAATGGGCATCGGATTTATTAGGTAAAGACAAACAAAAAGCACAGACAGCAGCAGAATACATAATAAACACGCCAGATATAGAAGCCTGGCAGTGTTTAATTGACAATTCTGAATACATATTCAGCTATATAAAAGAAAGGGCAGGAAAAAACCTGGTCAAAGCAACAAACACTAATAACGTGGAAAATATCCTCTCTTTAATTAAATATCACTCTACTGACTGGGATGACTGTATTGCTGAGTGTCTAAAAAATAATGCTAATGAGACAATAAATAATAAATTACAGGAGATGCTGAATTCTGGAACGGCAGAGGAAAAAGCATATATAGCAAAATACTATAGTTATGTAGCTATTAATCAAGTTAAAGATGCTCTTTTTGAAGCAACTAAAGATAAATATGATCCATTACGCTTTAATGCGGCTCAAGCCCTTGGTAAATTAAATGATCGGGATTCATACAACTACTTTATCAAAAAACTTGAAACAAATGACGATTGGGAAAAAGTAGCAGCAGCAGAATTTCTGTCCAACTACAACAATAAAGAAGCTGCTATTCCAATATTAAAAGCCATGTCAAATTCCAGTATGGCCGAATATCTAGCCGGTGAAGCGGTAAATCTTGTAGATATATGCGAGTTTTTTTGGAAGGATGAAGAAACTCAGGTTCTTGCCTTTGAAGCATTTGATCATATATTATCAGGACTTGCAGAAGTATGGGGTTTAGCTGCAATTTTCGATTTTAAAATATATGAATGCATCGAAAATCTTATTAAAATAGCTAAAGAAAATCCTGATAGCAATTTATCAGGGAAATACGCACAACTTTTACTAAAAGCAAAATCAAAAATATCTTTATTTATCGGAAATTCGCAATATACATTTGATGAAGAAAGAACTGTTATAAAAGAATTAGAAGAAATATATCACTTATTAGAGTGTGAAAATGAGGATTTCTGGAATAAACAAACTGAAAACATAAATAAAGAATTGTACACAACCAATATTAAAAGAAAGTTATCAACTATTGCTATAATAAATGAATTGGAACTAACAGGTTCTGTATCTCACCTAAAAGATACCATATTAAATACTGATGAATCAGAGATAGTAATATGCGAAGCTCTTCTAACCCTAATTAAGCTGGGTTTTATCTCGCAAATTGATAATATAAGCAGCTTATTAACGAGAATTAAAGATGAAAACCTGTTAGCTGTAATCCGAAACTCACTGTCTTATGCAGAACACGGTTAATTTGTTTATTTATCTTTATACAATTATTGCAGATTGTAACAAAAAATCAGGAAATTAAATTATCTCAAATATAGATTCCTGATTTTTACATTTGTAGCAATACTTTTCCTGAACAAAATTTTCAGGGAATGCTTTTTATTGTTAAATAAAAAATTCTGCTTATTTCTTCTAAATTAAAGGTATTCAGGATTTTTTCTCAAACGAGCTGAAAAACTTGACTCGATTTTATCAGCGGGTTTAATTAAGTTTTATAAACAGGATTAGTTAGCGAATAAAAATAAAATACAGGAAAATATAATATTGACGCCACAAATTAATAAACGCATAACTAAAATTGGGAACAACATTATGAAAATGACAAACAAAACCTTTTTTACACTTAGTTTAATTTTATCTTTGACAAGTTTTTCCGCTATAGCAACAGCAAATGAGGCAGAAATTAATCAAAACACAAAAATCGCAACTACAGAGCAAACAGTAGTAAAACCAAAAATTATTCAAGCACCTAAATCCCAAACAACCATTAAGGTTTCAAATTCTGAAATTCAAAACCCAGTAAAAATTAACTACAAAATTTTTACCAACAAAGAGACAAAATCAGATTATGCAACTATCTACATCAATAACAAAGAAGTAGTCAGGTATAATCATCCTGCTGGTGGTTACTCTCCTGAAGCCAGAGCTAAGATTTTGGTTCACAGATTACAGCAATTTATTCTGGAAAATGGCAATCCTAAAGACATTATCCCGGGTAAAGAAAACAACTGTAATATAGGTAGAGCAGGAAACACCATTTTCTTTACAGTAGACGAGAAAAATGCTGAAGATATGGGATTATCCACTACAGGCTTATCAATTCATTGGGTAAACAATATCAGAGAAGCTCTTGCTGCACCAAAAATCGTTAGAGGCAACTCTTTCATAGCATCAAGGGGCAACATATCTACAACATTTGCAAGAAAATATCTCGGCAAAGAAGAAATTGGTATCGCATCCTGGTATGGTGGAATATTCCACGGCAGAACAGCAGCTGACGGCAGCACCTATAATAAATATGAAATGACAGCAGCGCATAAAAGTCTTCCTTTTGGAACACTGGTTAAAGTAACAAACTTAAGGAACAATAAATCCTGTATAGTGAAAATAACTGACAGAGGACCTTTTGTAGCTGGCAGAATTATAGACCTTTCAAGAGCTGCAGCTAAAGAAACCGGGGTTTTAGACTCAGGAATTGCGAAAGTTAAAGTTGAAATCATTGGAAAGCACTAATAGACAATTAATTAAAAAGAAAAATCTTTAATTTAAAGAGAGCACATGCTCTCTTTTTCAATTTATATTCAGGTTAAAAATAAGCAAACAATGCCTTTATATTAATTTTTCAGGTATAATATCATTGTAGAATATAGAAAAAAACGAAAAAATTAAACTTATTTCAGTCTCTTATCTCATAGGATCAACATCAACACAAGGGGTATAAATTGGCTATAATTTCATCAAATGAAAAGAAGAAAAAAGACATTACAAGAGAAAATATTTCTACTCAGGAAACCGAGTATGATAAATATCTTGAAAATAATATAAGACCTAAAACTTTCGAGGATTATATAGGACAATCACAGTTAAAAGAAACCCTTAGAATCAGTCTTGCCGCAACAAAACAAAGAAATGAACCTTTAGATCATCTGTTATTATACGGACCTCCCGGGCTGGGAAAAACAACTTTAGCAGGTGTTATTGGCAATGAAATGGGAGTAAATGTTAAAATCACCTCTGCTCCAGCTCTTGAAAGGCCAAGAGACTTGGTTGGTATTTTAATGACCTTAAAAAATGGAGAGATACTCTTTATTGACGAGATTCACAGGTTAAATAAAGTTGCAGAGGAAATTCTATATCCCGCAATGGAAGATTTTTCCATTGATAGAACAACCGGAAAAGGACAAAGTGCAAAAACTTTGAGAGTTCCAATACCTAAGTTCACTCTTATCGGAGCAACAACCAAAGCGGGTTCTTTATCCAGCCCTTTAAGAGATAGATTTGGCATTATATACAGATTAGAATTCTACAATCATGAAGAATTAACATTAATCGTTAAAAGAACAGCCTCTATTATTAAAGCTGAGGTAACTGAAGATGGAGCCAAGACTATTGCTTCAAGATCAAGAGGAACTCCAAGAATTGCTAATAGACTCCTAAAACGAGTAAGAGATTTTGCAACAGTTAAGGCTGATGGCATTATTACAGATAAAGTTGCAAATGATGCTCTTGATTTGCTAAAAATAGACTTATATGGCCTTGATACAACAGATAGAGAACTTCTAAAATTAATTATCGAAAAATATGATGGTGGTCCGGTAGGCATTGAGACACTTGCTGCCGCCCTTGGCGAAGATCTTAGAACCATTGAAGATGTATATGAACCTTTCTTGTTGCAATCAGGCTTTATTTTAAGGACACCAAGAGGCAGAAAAGTCTCACCTGCCGGTTATAAACATTTAGGCTACAAAGTTCCAAGCTCACAACAAAACTTATTTTAGGTAATAAGATCATCCTTGTCATTGCGAGCAAAGCGAAGCAATCCAAATTCTCCACTGTCATTCTTAACTAAAGTAGGGTGGGTATCTGAGTCAAGCATAGCTTCTGTAATACAATTTAACTACTTACCCACCAGCACTAATCAATGCATTGTCATTCTGAGGAAGAATCTCAACATTATCAGAGCAATAGCATTTTAGGGAACCTATAATGAATAAATTCAAATCAATTTTATTATTCCTGATAATCTCATTTTTAATGATCCTTCTTCCTTCATACGCACAGGACACTGATCAGGAATCTCTAAAGCTTGAATATGCTGTTGGCAAAGTACAGGAAATTGTTTCTGAAAAGCAAAATAAACTCCTGCAAGAATCCCTTGGGGGTGATCAGCTTACACAAATAGTAAAAGTCAAAATACTCAGCGGAAAATTTAAAGGTAAAATCATAGAAACCCAGAATCAATTAACCTCAAATCCGGCTTACGACATAAAAATTAAGCCCGGATCGAGAGTTGTACTTGAGGTAGAAGAAAAAGGCGATAAATCTGATTTTTACATATCAGATATTGAGCGTCTTCCTGCTCTAATGATTATACTGGGATTATTCCTTACCTTAGTATTAGCAATAAGCGGGATAAAAGGACTAAGAACTATATTTTCTTTAGGGGTAACAGCATTTCTGGTCTTTTTTGTTTTAATTCCTGCTATATTAAATAATTATCCAATTATTCCTGTAACTATAGCAATAGCCCTTATTTCAACATTAGTAACCATGTTTGCCGTTGGAGGCATTAATATAAAAAGTATCTCCGCAACTATAGGGACAATAGGCGGTTTATGCGCTGCGGGGTTACTCTCAATGCTAATAATTAAACTCGCCCCGTTAACCGGCCTGACTGATCAGGAATCTATTATTTTATGGACTACAAGACCCGATCTTGATTTTACTGGATTGTTAACCGCAGCTATGATTATAGGTTCACTTGGGGCTATAATGGATGTGGGAATATCAATAGCAAGTAGTATTGCGGAAATAAAAGAAACAAATCCTTCACTATCTCCAAAACAACTCATGAAATCAGGCTTAAACGTCGGCACAGATGTAATAGGGGCTATGAGTAATACTCTGATTCTTGCTTATATAGGCGGAGCTTTCCCCTTAATACTACTTGCCGCAAATGTACCCCTTGTTAAGTTTATTAACTTAAATTCAATTTCAAGTGAAATAACAGCTGCCTTAGCAGGCAGTATTGGCATTGTTTTATGCGTTCCAATTACAGCTGCAGTATCGGGTTATTTAATTGGACGAAATATAAATCTAAAATCCCTCACATACATTCAGGATCCAACAGATAATACCCCTAACAAATAAAGCTCATCTATAAAGCAACCTGTATTAGCCTAGTATAACTTGACAAAATTTCTTTATGATTAAAAATCTGAATATGGTATAAATTTTTTATTATAAATTATTGAAAGAAGTTATGGAAAAAATAAAAAGAACCCCGTTATACGAAGAACATTTAAAGCTAAGTGCTAAAATGGTACCCTTTGGAGGCTGGGAAATGCCTCTTCAATATGGCAGTATAATTGATGAACATTTAACAGTAAGAAATTACGCTGGTTTATTCGATGTATCCCATATGGGAGAATTTTTCATTTCTGGAACAGAAACAATAAATTTCTTACAAAAGCTTGTTCCCCAAAATATCGCAAAATTAGCCGTGGGAAAAGCTGTTTATTCTCAGCTTATCAATCAAAATGGCGGAATAATTGATGATTTAATTATATATAGACTCGAAGATAAAGATTCTAACCCAAATTTTCTCCTTATAGTCAATGCTTCAAGAATTGAAAATGATTTAAACTGGATTGAATTCAACAAGAAAAATGGTCAATTTGAGGTTGAAATTGAAAACAAATCAGATGAATTAGCTATGATAGCCCTACAAGGGCCATTAGCTACTGAGATTATCCAGGAATTAGGCTTATCAAAAGAAGATCAACCGACCAGATTTTCAATCAAAGAAACAAAATTAAATTCATTTAAAGTTCTTATCTCTCATACAGGCTATACAGGAGAGGATGGCTTTGAAATAATCATAAATAATGAAGATGCTCCTTCTTTATGGCAGGAACTACTATCAAAAGGCCAAGGGTACGGCATAAAACCAATTGGACTTGGAGCCAGAGATACTTTAAGACTGGAAGCCGCAATGCTTTTATACGGTCAGGATATGACCGAGAAAACAACTCCAGTTGAAGCATCCCTTAGTTGGTCTATACCTGTTGATAAAGAAGAAGATTACTATGGAAAAGATATTATTTTATCTCAGCTTTCTGGTAAAAAGCTAGACAAAATCCTTGTAGGCTTTAGAATGCTGGATAAATCCATACCACGACATGATTATGAAATTTTTAAAGATGATGAAAAAGTCGGTTGTGTAACAAGCGGCGGAATAGCTCCTTTTGTGGGTGCTAATATAGGTCTTGGATATGTTAATACAGATATTCCAACTTCCATAGGCTCAAAAATAGATATAAGCATCAGAGGAAAGTTGCACCCAGCTGAGATAGTTAAAAGACCTTTTTATACGAGGAGTAGGAGAGCGTAAAAATGAATAACAAAGTTCCAGACAACGTTTTATGTACAAAAACTCACGAATATATACTTCCTGAGGGCGAAACTGCAAAAATAGGCATTACAGATTATGCGGTTGAACAGCTGGGAGACATTGTATTTGTAGAATTACCGGAAGAAAATACAAATTTTTCAAAAGGTGAGGTTTTTGGAACAATTGAATCTGTTAAAGCAGCATCAGAATTGTATATGCCTATAGACGGTAAAGTTATAGGAATAAATGAAAGACTCACAACAGAACCCGAATTGATCAATGACAAACCTTTTGAAGCAGGCTGGTTAATTAAAATTACCGGTTACAGTCAGGAAGACTTAAACACTGCAATGTCTTATGATGAATATAAAGAATACTTAGAGGAAGAAGAGAAATAATGTATAATTTCTTGTCCCATACTGATGAAATTCGTCAGGAGATGCTTAAAAAAATCGGGTTAAACTCTATAGAAGATTTATTTCAGAATATCAATCCAAAAGTCAGAATAAACAATGATCTTGATATACCAGAAGGTCTCAGCGAACTTCAGACACAAAGAAAACTGCTAAATTTAGCTCAAAAAAACACCGGTACTTCTGAGTATATTTCTTTTCTTGGCGGTGGAAGCTATAACAGATATATTCCAACCTGCATAAATACCGTAATAGAAAGATCAGAATTCATTACAGCTTATACTCCATACCAACCTGAAGTAAGTCAGGGAACCCTGCAGGTAATGTATGAATTTCAATCAATGATGTGTAATCTAACAGGCATGGATGTTGCAAATGCATCTGTATATGATGGAGCTACAGCAGCAGCAGAAGCAATATTAATGACTGCAAGATTAACTAATAAATCAAAAGCCCTTGTAGCATCTACTCTTAATCCTGAATATAAAGCTGTTATTGATACCTATTGCTCAGGTGAAAGTATTCAGGTTGAATATTTACCATTAAAAGACGGTAAAACAGATTTAGAAGAGCTAAACAATAAAGAAGCAGATATATACGCCTGCATTCTCATACAAAATCCGAATTATCTTGGATGCATCGAGGATGTTTTTGCTATTTCTGAGTTCTGCCAAAAAATGAAGTCAAAATTCATAGTAGCAGTAGATCCTACATCTTTAGCACTGTTAAAAAGCCCTGCTGAATATGGCGCTGATATAGCTGTTGGTGATATTCAGCCTCTTGGTATTGGCATGGCCTACGGTGGTCCTTATGCAGGATTCATAGCCTGTAAAACTGCATACACAAGACAGTTACCAGGAAGAATTGTAGGCATGACCAAAGATAGGGATGACGAAAGAGCGTTCACACTAACTCTTCAAACCAGAGAACAACATATCAGAAGAGCTAAAGCAACAAGCAATATTTGCTCTAATCAAGCCCTTATGGCATTAGCTGCAACCGTTTATCTTTCTGTCGTAGGCCCTGATGGGCTAAAAGAAGTTGCAAATATATCAACTCAGCGTGCTCACTATTTAGCAGAAAAAATAAATGAAATTCCAGGCTTTAAAGTACTGTTTTCTAACTTTTTATATGAATTTGTCGTAAAAATAGATGGCATAAATTCTGACAAGTTAATAGAAGAGATGGAAAGACAGAATATTTTAGCGGGAATCAAGCTTGATAAAAAGTTTAAAGAATTACAAAACTGTATTTTAATATGTACAACTGAAATGAATGATATTAATGATATAAACACTTTCATAGATGGCTTAAAACAAGTTTCTTTAAAATATAAATCTTAAAGGATAGTAATAAAAATGACAGAAGTAATATTTGAGAAAAGTGCAAAAGGCAGACGAGGGGTGAAATTCCCTGAAGTTGGTGTGCAAAGTAAAAATCTTGCAGAATATATATCTAAGGATATTCTCAGAGAAGATAAGGTTGAATTGCCTGAATTAACTGAATTAGATGCCATGAGGCATTTTATAAACCTTTCTCAGAAGAACTTTTCTGTTGATACAGTTTTCTATCCGCTGGGCTCCTGTACCATGAAGTACAACCCTAAAATCAATGAATTCATTGCAAACCTTGACGGGTTTGTAAATATTCATCCTGAGCAAAATGAAGATCAGGTTCAGGGGGCTTTACAGCTTATGTATGACTTGCAGGAATACCTGAAACAAATAACAGGGATGAATGCAGTAACTCTACAACCTGCAGCGGGGGCTCATGGTGAGTTTGTTGGCATGCTTATAGTAAAAAAATACTTTGAAAAGCTTGGGGAAAAAAGAACCAAGGTTATAATTCCAGACTCAGCTCACGGTACAAATCCTGCAACTGCTAAGATGTGCGGGTTTGATGTTGTTGAAATCAAATCAAATTCTAAAGGCATGGTAGATATTGAAGAGCTTAAAAAAGCTTTAAGTAGTGATGTTGCGGCTCTTATGATGACTAATCCTAATACGCTTGGTCTTTTCGAGGAAAATATCCTTGAAATATCTCAGGCAGTTCATGAAGCAGGAGCGCTGCTTTACTATGATGGAGCTAATTTAAACGCTATTATGGGAATTACAAATCCTGCATTGATGGGGTTTGATATCGAACATGTTAACCTTCATAAAACATTCTCCACCCCTCACGGTGGTGGTGGCCCCGGAGCAGGGCCTGTTGGTGTAGTTGAGAGGCTGGCAAGTTATCTTCCTGCGCCTATTGTAGGATTTAATGGAACTAAATATTATCTGAATTACGACCTTGAAAATACTATAGGAAAGGTAAAGGCATTCTACGGCAATTTTGGCGTACTTGTAAGAGCTTACACATATATTTTAATGATGGGCAAAAAAGGCTTGAGAAAAGTCAGTGAGGATGCTGTACTTAATGCTAACTATCTTAAAGAACAATTGAAAGAACATTATAATTTACCTTATGATCAAATTTGTATGCATGAATTTGTGTTATCTGGCGAAAAACAAAAGGCTCAGGGTGTTAACACAACGGGAATAGCAAAACGATTGATGGATTTTGATATTCATCCTCCTACAGTGTATTTCCCATTAATTGTTCATGAAGCAATAATGGTAGAGCCTACAGAAACTGAATCAAAAGAAACTCTCGATAATTTTATTGATGTAATGAAGAGAATCGCAACAGAAATAGAAAATGAGCCAACCCTGGTTCTTGAGTCTCCTCTGGTTACTGCTGCATCAAAAGTAGATGAAACCCTGGCAGCCAGACAACCAAACTTAAGGTGGAATCGCTAAGCATATTCTTAAATTCTAGATTCTTCCAACAACTTTAATATTGTCATACCGCGCTTGATGCGAGATCTATCTAACCTGCGCACTGTCATCGCGAGCCAAAAGTTGCCATTTTAAACTTGCGTGGCAATCCTTCCAGTTATAAAGTAGGGTGGGTATCTGATTTAAACATAGTTTCTCCAATACAATTTAACTACTTACCCACCAGCACTAATCATATGCACTGTCATTCTGAACGAAGTGAAG
>DNSU01000112.1:0-5147 GCA_003499585.1 Cyanobacteria bacterium UBA9579
CGATTTTCTCAGGACATTATACATATTTTATTTTACCGTACTCTCCACAATTTCCCCATCGCAGAAACACAATCTGCTTTTCGAGAGCTTTTAACTTCTGCATTAAATACATATTCTCTTCTTCCTTGACCTGGATTTAAAATGTTGCCTCTAATAATATTATGCCAGATTTTTTCTATCATGCTAAATTCATAAGATAATTTTAATAATTTAATAAGTAATGGCAAATTCACGGCTGATAAATATAAATTGATAATTGAGCTTAATCAGCTAATATGAAATAATGCATCTTATGGTTACATTTTTAATATCTAATAAGACCAAACCGGGGAGAAATTATGGAAGATAGATTAAATAAAGCATTAGAGCACTTTGAAAAAGAAGAATTCAATTCAGCAGCAAATGAATTTAAAGCGTTGATTGAGGAAGATCCTGATAATCCTTATTTATACAATAACCTTGGAACCATATACTATAAACTTGGCAAGCCTGATGAGGCTATAGAGTCTTATAAAAAAGCTCTTGAGATTGATCCTAACGTGCAGGGTATTTATCAGAACCTTGCTGATATTTATTTAGCAAACGAAGATATTGCCCAAGCCCTTATAGAACTTCAGCATGCTATTATAATTAATCCCGATAACCCTGGCCCAAGATACCATTATGCCAGAGTGCTTATGCGGGATTTTCGCTTTGATGCAGCGATAGATGAGCTTGAAAAAGTAATAGAAAAAGCTCCTAATAACACTGATGCTCATTATGATCTTGCAACAGCTTATTTTCAAATGGGTAACTATGACGGTGCAATAAGTGAATATGAGAAAGTTCAAGAGATGGTTCCTGACAATGCAGATATATATTATCACTTAGCTGTAACATATGAAGCAAATGACCAGATAGATGAAGCTATTAAAGGATTCTCAAAGGCCATCGAGTTAAATCAGGCTCACTTTCTATCTTATAGACAGCTTGGGATTCTCTATACAGCAAAACAGGAATTTGATAAAGCCATTGAGAGTTTTGAGAAATATGCAAAATTTTTATCAAGCGCTGAAGAGAAAGAAAGTATAAAAGCGATAATAGAAAAATTAAGGCTTTCTGCTAAACAGTAGATAAACCTGATTATAATTAGCCCCTGGTTCTCTCAAGGTTATTGGCAACTTTTGAGATAACTGGCCTGTATTTGCCGTTACTACCAGGTAATATCTTCTCAGGATATTCAAATCGTAAGCTTATATCTGTAGTATTAAGCATCTCATGCATCAATTCTCTGATAAGTCTTTCATTTTCCTCCCTGAATTGATCATCTCCCTCAATACTAATTACAAAATCAGAAATATTCTCCTGAACAAGCTGAAATCTTGCTATGCCTTTTGTTGCATCAGTAAGATACCAGCCAAAAGTAATGCCTGATACAAGTTTTCCTACAGGAGAAAGGATATTATCACTGAGTCTTCCTACTTTTAGCTCCATAACTGGATAAGGCAAACCGCAATCACATTGCCTTGCAGATGGAATTGCAGTATCTCCAAGATCATACCTCAATAGCGGCATGCCATATATATAAAGCGGCGTGCATACTATCTTTTTGATTTCAGAATTACCTTCTACATCAATAAATTCAACCAGAACTTCATCAATATTTATATGCATATTGCCTTTTTTACATTCATGAGCAATGCAAGGCATCTCTGAAGCTCCATACTGATCGTATACAGGAACATTAAATGCTTTAGACATAGTTTCTCTTGCTATTAAAGGTTCGGCTGTAGAAAAGACTCCTTCTACTCCTTCTATTTTTATATTGTTTTCTACTAAAAACCTTGAAAACTCAGCCAGTAAACTTGAATATCCATATACCTGCTTGGGCTTAAATCTTTTTATCTGCTCAACCCAGTTATACATATTCTCTTTTGTACAGTTTTTGGTATCAATTAAAAGACGCCTTTTGATCCAGAGCCCGATTTTCCCCTTAAGTCTGTTTAACTCTGTAATATGTCTTGTATCTGATACAAACCAGACCGCCTTATCATAGAAATTCCAGCCGCACCACTCATTTGATCTATACCTCAACGCAAAACCAAACTCCTGATCTTCCAGGCTTCTTGCTAATAGCAATGGTATGCCGGTGGATCCGCTTGTTGAATCAGTGCATATCTTATTTTTAGGCAATCTTGTGTCAATTAAATTATCAAAGTTCTCTCTAATACCCTGCTTTGTTAGCTCTGGAATTAATTCTGAATAATCTTCATAACTGGTAATATCAGACGGAGTAATATTTAACCTGTTAAATAAGTCTGTATAGTATGGAATATATCTGTAACAATGTTCTATTAACAGCTTTAAGCGCTTCCATTGTATCTCTTTTAACTCTTCAACAGATAAAAAGTCTCTGTCTTTTAAATCATAATAATATCTATATCTATTATCCCCTTTATAATTAAAATAAGCCGGTATTATAAAGTTTTTAAATAAAAAATCCTGCATTTTTAGTTTTCCTATCAATAAGCTTATCTAAACACATCATTAATGACTTTTTCTTCCGTATCTTCATAAGATGAGACTTTATTAAAATTTGCAGCCACTTTAGATATAGTGGCCCTATATTTCCCATTACTACCGGGAGGTATCTCATTAAGGTATTCAAATTGTATGTTTACATATGAGGTCCCTAACAATCCTTTTAACAAGGTTTTCAGATTTTCCTCATTTTCTTCTTTTAGCTCCTCGCTGGAAACCAGTCTAATTATAAAATCAGAAACAGTCTCCTGAATAATCTGAAACTGCTTAATATCTTTTGTCACATGAGCAATATGCCAGCCAATATTGCAGGTTGGAACGAGTTTTCCTACAGGCGACAGGAAATTATCACTCAATCTCCCTACTTTTAGCTCCATAACAGGATAAGGCAGGCCACAATCACACTTCTTAAAGTTATGAGTGGCACAATCACCTAAATCGTATCTTAATAACGGCATGCCATATATATAAAGCGGAGTGCATACTATTCTTTTAACTTCATCACATCCTTCTACATCAATAAATTCAACCAGTACTTCATCGATATTTATATGCATATTGCCTTTCTTACATTCATGAGCAATACAGGGGATTTCTGAAGCACCATATTGATCGTACACAGGCGCATTAAATGCTCTGGACATAGTTCCTCTTGCTATTAAAGGTTCAGCTGTAGAAAAAACTCCTTTAATCCCCTCTATAGTTATATTATTTTCTGCTAAAAATTCAGAAAACTCTGTTAACAAAGTAGAATAACCATAAACATGCTTTGGTTTATAAGCATTTATTTGCTTAACCCAATTATACATGTTCTCTTTGGTATAATTTTTGGTATCAAGTAATAGTCTTCTTTTTAATAACAAACCTAAACGTTTTTTTGGAGTAGTTAATTCATCCAAACGCTTTAAATCAGATACTACCCAGAGAGATTTATTCCATACTTCCCATCCACACCAGGCATTAGCTCTATACCTTAATGCAAAACCAAATTCCTGATCTTCCAAACTTTTGTGAATTTTTAGCGGAATCCCTGTAGACCCGCCTGTAGCAGAATAACATATATGGCTCTTAGGCAATCTTGGATCAATGAGTTTCTCATAATCATCCCTTACGTTTTGCTTTCTTAATTCAGGAATTTTAGAGAAATCATTTAAATCTTTTATATCCTCAGGATGCATATCGAGCTTGTCAAATAATCCCCTATAATAGGGAATATTACTATAGCAGTGATTTAAAAGAGATTTTAGCCTTTTAGTCTGGATTTCCAGCAGCTCTTCATGCGTTAAGAAATCTCTTTTTCTCAATTCATGATAATATTTAATTCTGTTTTGTTTTTTATACTTATAAAACAAGGGAAATATGAAATTTTTGAATATAAAGTCCTGCATAAACTGCTCCCCCTATTTATTCTCTGGTCCAGCTCATATAATAAAGAAGTTTTATACTAGTTTTCCATACTATTGGTGTTTAGAAAACAGCATAATTTTTAAGTAAGATTAAGTATTAAGAACTATACAGGTAAACTAGTTTTATAACCTTTTGGCTATTATCAACCCGGACAATAAGCATTAAAAATTTGTACAATACTTCAATTACAGTCATAAAAATATAAGTTAAAATAAAAAATCATATAAAATTATAAGGAGAGTTTAACAATGCCAAAAGCTAAAATATATACCACAGATTACTGTCCATATTGCAAAAAAGCCAAAAAACTTCTTGATACTAAAGGAATAAAGTATGAAGAAATTGATCTGACCAATGATCCTGATATGAGATCAAAACTGGTTGAAACAACAAGCAGAAACACCGTCCCTCAAATATATATTAACGGCAAACACATTGGAGGTTATACTGATCTTGAAAGAGACGAAATGTCAGGACATCTGGACTTGATATTGAGTGAACAAGAAAGTCAGAGTTGAGTACTAAATTAGTAAATAATTTACCAAATCTTGTATTAAAAGCTGTTTTATTAATATCTAATAGCTTAGTTGATTCATGTCCTGACTTAGAATACAGATATAAAGCCTCTATGAGCTATATCTACAAACTTTTAGCAATAATATATCTTGAAAAATCAAGAATTTTACCCGATAAATTAATCAAACAAGTTAACTACACCAATTCAGTTAATGATATATTCCTTTTTAATAACACCTTAGACTTTCAGCTAAAATATTTGGGCTTAAAAAATAAGCTATTTGCCAGTTTTGAAGCTCAAATAACAGAAAAATATTTTTTAGACCTGATTAAAATATTAAAAAGCCTGATTCATCTTGATATTAATATTGGCTCCTTTGGCTATTTGTATGAAAATCTTCAACAATATCAGTTAATTAATAATGGGCCACATTATAATGATGGGGTTCAACTGAAATTAAACCTGTCAAAACAAGACTATGAATATATAATCGTACAATCCAATTCTGAAAAGAAAAAGCAGGGAAGCTTTTTTACTCCGCCTGAATTAATTGACAGGTTAACAAATTCAAGCCTAACTCCAAAACTTGCGCAAATAACATCTTTAACAGATTTATTAAATTATAAAATACTGGATCCTTCCTGTGGTGGTGGAAATATACTTTTGCAGGCATTCTACAGCCTGTACGATAAAGCTTTACAGG
>DNSU01000112.1:5227-11890 GCA_003499585.1 Cyanobacteria bacterium UBA9579
TTAATCAAAGCATCAGCCCTGCAGATTTAGCAAAATTAGTTCTGACAAACTGTATTTTTGGTGTGGATATAGATGATTTTGCCTGTGATATAACAAGACTGGTTTTATTTCTTGCTAGCGGACACGCAGATCATTTTGATAATATACTTAACGGGAATTTTCTGATCGATAATCTTGAAAATTACCCTCATAATCTTGATACTGAGAGATTATTTAAAAATAATCAATCGAAATTTTCTCTAATAATTGGCAATCCGCCATACCTGAACATTCAAAATATTACAGAAACTGAAAAAAAGTATTATATTAATAACTATGTCTCAGCATACAGAAGATTTGATGCCTATTTGTTATTTGTAGAAAAATCACTTCAAAATATGCTCATAGAGGGTGGCACTCTGGCATTTATCATTCCGGATAAATTCCTGAGCCAGAGCTATGCTAAAAAACTAAGAGAATTGATCCTGAATAATCATACTGTTAAAGAAATTATCCATTATGATAACCAGAGCCTGTTTAAAGAGGCTACGGTTTTACCGATAATTATCACAATTAATATTGGAAAACATGAAAATAATGACATTAAAACTACTGAAGTATCCCTAAATAAAGAAGAAGTCGCCTTTATTAAACAGGATACATATTTAAATATGCATAATTTCACTTTTAGAGTTGGCTGGAATACTCATAAACAGGAAATTATCGAGCAAATTCAGTCAAAAAGCTTTCCTTTATATAAATTGTGCTATGTCAGCTGGGGGGCTCAGCCGGGAAATGCAAAGAAATTTATATTTAATAATACCAATTTAATCACTCAGGCATATCAAAAACACTTAAAGCCTCTAATAAGAGGTGGAAATATCAACAGATACGGTATTTCATATACAAAAGATTATTTATTATATCTAATTGATGGGGATTTAAAGCTTCATCGTCCTGCTTTTCCGAAGCTATTTGAATCAGAGAAAATCACAATAGCAGAAGTTACAGCAAAAAAAGGACTTATTGCCTGTCTGGACAGGGAGAAGTTCTACACCAATCATTCAATAATTAACTGTATACATAAGAAAAATCTGCTTAACCTATCCTCTGAAATCCTCAATTCAAGGGGGGTAAAGATTCTTGAGTCTGATGATGAGACGGTATATAAATGGAAGGAAGACAAAATTGCTTATACAAGAGGCGGCTCTGTTTATAAAAGCTCAAGATTCAACAATATCAACCTTAGCTATGCCCTGAGTATTATTAATTCGACGCTCATAAATTTTTATTTTAAAAACCTATTATCAGGTGATTTAAATGTATTCCCTGAACTTGTCAGATTTTTACCTGTTTTTGATGTTGGAATAATTACTGAGCAGAACAATAATAACAAATTTCAACATTTAATTGTTAGTAATGACTATGAAAATATGGAAAATATTCTGGAAGATATTATTAATGTTAAGGATTATTCTGCCATACATAACGTATTTTCACAGATAGCTGAAAAATTAATGGAATTAAAAGCCAGTAATCATTCTGATAAATTTATTGCTCTGGATAACATACTTAATAATGCTGTTTATAAGCTGTATGAACTTAATCCAACGCAGATTGAATATATCAAGAGCAATATATAAATTAAAATAATTTAACCACAATCCCTATTCTTCACCAAAAAAAAACCACCTGTTAAGGTGGATAAGTCTACAACAGAGGAAGGAGTGGAGGATAAAAATGAGGCTATATATATTGCATATATACCCCCGAAATTTCTATTTCAAACGTTAAATTTTGGATTTTCACATATTATTAACATTTTTTTACTTAGGCAAAGCAAAAGTGTGGTTATTTTGAATTTAACAGACTTGTTTTTTAAAAGCCTCAAATCAATGCTTATAGCCATCCCAATATTAAAAACCTGATAAAAGCTTTAAATAAAAAGGACTTTGTAATCTTCAAAGTAGCAACAGACTACTATGTCAAACAATTGACTATGGGATTACTACATGAAAATTTTTTAGTACAATTAATTGATGATCAATTAACGCATGGTGAAGAACTGGTAAAAACAAACGAAATAAATAGTAAATTGGAAGAAAAATGAAAATAGCTTTAGCCCAAATTAACACAAAGGTTGGAGATTTAACCGGCAACGTAAATAAAATTATTAGCTACATTGATAAAGCTAAAAATGCAGGCGCTGAACTTGTTATATTTTCAGAATTAAGCATCACAGGATATCCTCCGCGTGATCTGCTGGATTTTGACAGTTTTGTGCAGGATAATCTTTTACAGCTTGAGAAAATCAAGCCTTTTACTAATGATATAGGTGTAATTTGTGGCTATGTCGATATAAACCCTGCTCCATTCGGAAGAAAATACTATAATGCTGCTGCATTAATTCATAAAGGCGAAATCATATCTAAACACTACAAAAGCTTACTGCCTTTTTATGATGTTTTTGACGAGACCAGATATTTTGAACCGGGTAAAGAAGTTAATTCCGTTGATTTTCTTGGCAAAAAACTTGGAATTACCATCTGTGAAGATATATGGAATGACAAAGATTACTGGCAGCGGCCGCCATATGGATTTAATCCTATTGAAAGATTAACACCTCAGGACGTAGATATTATTATAAATCTGTCTGCTTCTCCATACTGGCTTAACAAAGAAAAAGACCGTTTTAAAATACTGCAAAATATTGCTGTAAGGCATAAGGTTCCTCTTATTTACGTCAATCAGACCGGCGGCAACGATGATTTAATATTCGACGGAGTCAGCTATATTATAGACAAAAATGGAGAATTAAAAGCCAGAGGAGCTGATTTTGAAGAAGATTTAATTATTTATGATACACAAACCAATTCAGGTAATATAAATCCAATATCTGACACTGAAGAAGGCAGCCTGCTAAAAGCTCTTGAAACAGGGCTAAGAGATTACTGCCATAAAAGCGGATTTAAAAAAGTTGTATTAGGCCTTTCAGGTGGTATCGACTCTGCAATCACTGCTGCAATAGCTACTTTCGCACTAGGCAAGGAAAATGTATTAGGAATAACAATGCCAAGCATGTATTCCAGTGAAGGAAGTGTGCAAGATTCAATAGAACTCTCTAAGAATCTGGGAATTGATTGTCTAAATATCCCTATTACTGATATGTTCTATTCATTCACAAATAATATACAAAAAGATCAGGGTTTATTAATGGATCTAGCTGAGGAAAATCTTCAGGCAAGAATCAGAGCCAATATCCTGATGCTATATTCAAACCGATATGGTTCTTTACTTATCAGTACAGGAAATAAATCAGAACTATCCGTTGGATACTGTACTTTATATGGTGATATGGCAGGAGGATTGGCTGTATTATCGGATGTTCCAAAGGTTATGGTATATAGACTTGCTCATTACATAAACAGAGAAAAAGAAATAATCCCGGATAGTATAATTACAAAGCCTCCATCTGCTGAATTGCGCCCGGATCAAAAGGATCAGGATACTCTGCCCCCTTATGAAATTCTGGATGATATCCTGAAAGAATTTGTGGAAGAAAATAAATCAGCCAGCGAAATAGCAAAAAAATACCCTGAGAATATCGTTGATGATGTCATTAGAAGGGTAAATAATAACGAGTACAAAAGAAGACAAGCATCTTTAGGTTTGAAAGTTACAACAAAAGCATTTGGAAGTGGAAGAAGAATCCCGATTGTTCAGGGATACAAGTTTGGAATCGAGTGATAAAAAAATTATGACAAATATTCATAAAAATCCAGCTGTTACAGTTGATATTGTTATATTTACAGTTTCAGATGAGAACCTGAAAGTTCTGTTAATTGAAAGAAAATCACCCCCATTTGAGAATCAATGGGCAATTCCGGGTGGATTTGTTGATTATAACGAAGATATACTTACTGCCGCTAAAAGAGAACTGGAAGAAGAAACAGGGGTTAAGGACGTTTATCTTCAACAATTACATGTGTTTGGAGAACCTGATAGAGACCCTAGAGGCAGAGTAATAAGTATTGCTCACTTTGCCCTTATAAATTCAGCAAAGCATAGCATTAAAGCACAAAGTGATGCAAAAGATGTAAAATGGTTCAGCATAAATGATTTGCCTGATCTTGCTTTTGATCATAATATAATTCTTAATCGTACTCTTCGAACATTACGCAAAAAACTTGAAAACACTCCTATTGCAAATAAACTTTTGCCTGAAGAATTTACCATTAGTCAGCTACTTAAATTATATGAGGTCATTTTAGGCACAAAAATTGATGATGGCCGATTTAAATGTGAAATCTTAAGAATGGACTTCATAGAAAAAACTGGTCCATCAACATATAGCTTCAAAAAAGATATTAAATTCTCAAGCAGATTTTATTAAATTGCTTCTTATAATCAACTATTGCTTGATTAATTTGGCTTAATGCCGTCTTTTTCCCCGGTAATGAGATTAGCTGCCTCTTTATAATTGGCCATATATATGAATTTATAAAGCATATACGGATTGAAAGATTCGCTGCCTTCAGACAACATTATCTTTATGGCATCTGGAGATGCTATCGCTCTTTTATAAACCCTGTTTGATATAAGCGCATCATATACATCGGCAATTGCAGTTACCTGTGAAAATAAGGAAATCTCTTTCCCTTTTAAACCATTAGGATAGCCGCCTCCGCCGTATCTTTCCTGATGCTCAAGAGCCACCTGTGCAACTTTGTCATCATAGCCCATCTTCTTTTTAATATATTGATACCCAAGAAGAGAATGACTTCTCATATATTGAAATTCATCAGGGTCAAGCTTTCCAGGCTTATTTAAGATATCTTTCGGTACTTCCATTTTGCCGATATCGTGTAAAAGCGCACCGAGTGCCAGATCACTAATATCGGTTTCATTAAATCCCAGAACTATTCCAAGTGCTGTACTCATTGAAGAAACGTTAATAGTATGGGAGAAAGTGTATTCGTCAAAGATTCTTAGCTGACTTATACATTCTATCTTTTCTATATTACTGCCAACTTCTTCAACAATAATATCCCTTGTAGCATTACATACAGCAATAGCCGGTCTATCTTTATTAAAAGTAGCTTTTAAAACCTGTCTGGCGTTTTTTATAAGAGAAGTTGTAGCCGTTTGCGAAATTAAGGATTTATATTCAATAGTTTCCTTAGGCGTGTCTATATTTTTTGTTTCAAAGTCCAGAGAAACGGGCTCACTTTTCCTATACACCTTTTTATAACTTAACATCATTAAAAAATTAGGTGTCAGCTCATCACCACTCTTATATATGATTTCACCCTTTTCATCATATAAGTCAAAATCCAGCTTTTCACTTCCAACTAGCTCAAGTGGTATTATACGCCTCATTATTTCCCCTAATTTTTTAAAAACAATATTTTATCAGCATTACGAAAATCAGGTAATTAAAAATCAAGCAGATTTTCCTTATTATCTGATTACCCGTAAGGACAGCGTAAAAAATACATAAGTATTTTCGACTTCTTAAACTTCTGCTATTGAAGATTTTCTACATTATAATACAAGTTTTTAAAATAACATATGGAATTACATTTAATTACCACAAGAATTGATTATATTTAGGGGAGGAAATTGGATGACCATTGCTAAGTACCTGACAGGTACACTTTGTGTTTTATCAATGATGAATTTTCAGGCTATTGGCATGCCAAAAAATGAGTCTAATGAAGTAAGCATTAAATTTCAGGAGCCGACTGTAGAATATGTGTCAGTACAATCAACTGGTATTGATACCAGAGATGAAGTGCAAGAGATGATTTCAGACATGAAATATCAGCTTTTATGTGCTCAAAATGAAATAGAAAAATTACAGGAAACAAATTATCAATTAAAAAACAATTTGACTACAAAAGAACAACAAATCAAGGAATTAGCTCAATCTAGCCGATCAAATCAAGAGGTAATTACAACTTTAAATGTAAAAGACAATGAAATAGACAAGCTTAAGATGCTTGTTACAACCTATGAGCAGAAAATTGAAAATCTGGCTCAAATAAATAACAGTAAGGCAACTATTTTAAACACCAAAGATGATAAAATCAGCGAATTAAAAGCTTTAGCAGTCAATTATCAGCAACAAGTTGAAGGCTTGACTTCTCAATTAACAAACATAACCAATGAATTAAACAAAACTAAAGAAAATTATCTTACTTACTCACAAAAAAACACTCAGCTTATTAGCGATAACATGAAATTGCACGAAAGTTATCTGGACTTGCAATCCAAAATAACCAGCCTGCAAAGTAAAGTAGAAGAAAATCAAAATGCCTATGAAAGAGCTGCTGAAAGCTACAAAGACCAGGAACCATACTTAAAAGCTGTTGATTATTTGAAAAAAGATAAAAATAATGCGGCAATATTCTACTTTAATCTGGCAAAAGTATATCAGGATAATAAAAATTACCAAAAAACAATTGAAAATTATAATATTGCATTGGAAATGAATCCGAATTTTGCAGAAGCGTATCGCGAATTAGGCATTGCTTATGCAGAATACGGCAGCTTTAAAAACTCAGTTAAAACACTTAATACCTATCTTAAATACTCAAATAACCCAAAAGAAGAACAGTTAATAAGAAATTTTATCTCTAAAATAGAAAAAGCCGTACAAGGTTAATTAGGATAACAAACAAA
>DNSU01000112.1:11987-16101 GCA_003499585.1 Cyanobacteria bacterium UBA9579
AAGGACGTACTTTTTGAGTACGTCCTTTTTCTTTAATACCTGATCAGGCAAAGAAATTCATTTTTGCCCCAATTTTTCCATTAATAGCACCTTCAGTTCCAAGCGCGCCTTCAGGCAATAAACTGCGTCCATTAATCATCTTTTCTCTGGCTCCGCTAAACGCACCTAAATCTAATGGCTGATGCGCACCGGATTTTTGAGATAAAGCTGATATTGCATTTACCATAAAAGGATTGATTGCATCTATAGGCTGTTGGGCGCGAGGTTGAATAGCTTGAACCTGTTGAGGAGCTAAAGCTAAAATAGATTGCGGAATACCTCTTATTTTATCGAGCATAGAGTCCCCTTTTTTACATGCCTATATATAGTTAAAGTATTTTAATCCGGAAAAATTTACCCTGATAAAGATTTCTTTTCAAAATTTTACACTTTTAAAAAATAAATATATTTAGCTGTCTATACTCAGGCACTTACAAAAAATGTTATATTTTAACTTAGGTTTAAACTTCTTGGACAATTATGAAAATAGTTACTATAATAAATCCCACTTCAGGAAATAAAGATATTAATCTGTTACAACAAGAACTATTGAAACATTTTGCCAAATTTGATTTCGAAATTTGGCAAACCAAACAGTCTTTACATGCCATTGATTTAGCTCAAGAAGCAGCCAGCAGAGAATATGATATTGTTATAGCTGCTGGTGGAGACGGAACAGTAATAGAAGTAATTTCTGGCTTGATAAATTCCAAATCAAAATTGGGAATTATACCTTATGGAACAGGTAATATGCTTGCAGCCAACCTTGGAATACCAACTGCGAACATATCAAGAGCAATAGATATAATACTTGAAAACCATACTCAAAAAATTGATATAGGAAAAATCAATGGCAGGTATTTTGCCTTTATGGCTGGTTGTGGCTTTGATGCCAAGATTATTAACGAAACCTCAAGAGATAAAAAAAGAAAATACGGACTATTAGCATATTTTGCGCAGGGTATTTTACAGGCTTTTAAGCCTAAATATTCATCTTTTAAAATAAAACTCGATAATAAAAAAGTAATTAAAACCAGAGGACTCGCAGTCCTTGTAGCAAATAGCGGAAATATAATTGGAAATACTTTTTCTATAGCACCGCAGGCTTCATTATCAGATGGTTTATTAGATGTAATAGTAATATCGCCTAAACGTTCTACGGATTATCTGCCTATTTTATGGCAAATATTCACAAAACAATATCAAAAAGATTCAAATAAAATTAAACACTATCAGGTTCAAGAAGTAGAAATCAAATGCAAGCCCAGTATGCTTGTTCAGGCTGATGGAGACATAATAGACAAAACACCTGTAAAAATTCAGGCCATCCCGGAAGCTATAGAAATTTTCACTCCTAAAGAACCTATTAACCCTATAATACTTAGTATTGAAGATCACTTAAAAAATATAATAAAATTTGCATTGACAGATTTAAGATAAATCACCTGATAATTGATTAATAGCCTCATCAATCTTCACTAACGCAGTGCCAATTTCGTACGGACAAAATCCTGTTTCATCGATTAGTTGCTTTTCTGCATCTAATATTAACTCTCTTGCCTTAATTAATTTTTCAACTGAAGTCATATCAAAGACCCTCCGGTACCCTTTTATTTTAAACTCATACGCAAGGAACCATGAATTACATTATTCTCTGCATCAACTACAAATAAAACCGCTTTAACATTGTTTTTTATTTTGGCTATAAAGGTTTTATTTTTAATTCCTGCTTTTTTATCTTCAATTTTTTTCAATCCCTGCACATCTATATATGATAGAAATCTGAAATTATTTAAATCCTGCGCATTCAATCCCTTATATAAATCTTTATTTGCTACATTTGACTTATCTTTGCCAATTATATCAATTAAAGCTTCAACAGCAGCCTTTTCTCCAATTGCATATAAATCAGGAGCTATCTTGCCATGAGTGATCATTAAGGAATGTTTTTGATCAGAAATTAATTCGAGGTCTGTTTTCTTATATGTCGTAGTTGATATTTCCGCCGAAGGCAACTGCATGGGAAGAAATTTTGCAAGGCTGGATATCACCTGCTGGGTTTTAGCATTATTAGTTAAAGTAAGGACATATTTTGCCTCGCTATTTCCAATATCTACTGCTGCAATTGTTGCATTTTTCCTTAGTATTTCCAGGATTTCATTATCAAAATCAAGTGAAGTCATCAATTTTATAAATTGTTTAAGCTGATCATACTCAAGCGTATTCTTTAAACCTGATAATTCAATCATAAAATCAATATAATCTCTAAATTCATTAATAAACAGGAAACCAACTGTATTTTCAGGTAAAAAATCAGGGGTAAAATCAATATGCCTTTTACTGAACATATTTTCATAAGCCTTTTTCAAAGATTTACTCTTTATTTTAGAAAGATTATAAGGAGTATAACTATTAAAATAAATTAAGTTATCATTAAGGAGTACTGATATTGCAGTCACATCAACTGAATTTAAAAAATGCGCTACGTCTGTAAGTTTGCTTTTATATTTATCACCGGTTATATTCTCCAATTTGGAAATGCCTGCTGTATAATCAGCAATAATAATTGTTCCTATTCTTTCTTTTTCAAGTAAATCTACAACGTGCCGTACGTCACTTCGATCAAATAAGCTGTTTTTTCTTTTTATAATATGATTCTCGATAACAAATACCAGTGCATCATAGTTATTCGCTACGTATACCTTATCTCTGATCATAGAAAAGGCAATGCCTGTATCTGAAGACACAGTAACTTTATACCCTTTAAATTTTTTATCCAGCAGTTTCTTGCCAAATACCATCTCAAACAATGGCCTTACTTTAGCTTCTCTTTTGACTGTAAATACAGCAAGGCTTTTTTCTGTTTTATCATTCCACACACCAAAGCTAAAATTATCATCGAAGGTTTCAGACATCAATTTATTAATTTTATCTCGCTCTCTATTATCATTATCAGTAAATAATCTACTTACCAAATCAGGTAAATCTTTTATGTTTAACTTTGTTAACTTGTTAATTTTCTCAACGTTCTTATCAGTCAGCTTTGCATCTATATAAATTGATGTATTAACCGGATAACAATCAGCATAAGTTCCAGTTATTCCTCTTATTCCTTTTTTCCAAAGAAATATGGAGACAAAAAGCGCTATAACAACAATGACACAAGCTGTTATAATCAAATTCCTCTTTGGATCACCGTATTTTCCTATTTTCTCCGATAATCCCTGATTATATATGTTTGTAGAATTATGACTATCAGAATTACTCATTAATTTTTCCCTTGATTAATTATTAACTTATGCTCATTCTATTACTAATTCAATCCCAGTTTCAAGAATAATCATGATTTTATACTAACAGATTGGTATTACATATAAGATTATTCACGTGAGTATATCCACAAAATATACAATTTTACCAGGTTGTTACTTAATGAATATAACCTAAACTCAGCATAATACATTATAAAAGCACAGGTAAAGCAGATTTAAGGCTTAATTCTAATGTAAGCAATTATTTACAATTTGACTATGCAACAAAAACTGGTAATATACATATAGTTGAGTATTTAATCTCGTATAGTAAGAAATAATACAGCTTTTTATCTTATTTGAATAAGATAAAAATGTGTTATTAATTATTTTTCATATATTGTCTACAGATTTGAGGAGAAGGAATTTAATAAAGTTATGACAGTCAAATTAAGAAAAATTGGGGAATTTTGTATTGTTGATTTAGTCCATGATTCATTCTTAAAAGAAAATATTTCTTTATTGAAAGACACAATAAGTGAAATTATTGATCAGGGGTTCAGGCACATTCTGTTAAATATGACAGAAATAACAAAAATAGACGGTACAGGTCTTGGAACTCTTATAAATCTGCAAAAAATTGCACTTTATAATGAAACAAACATAAGACTATACAGTTTACAGCCTTATGTTGCAGAAATGATGTTTCAAACCCGTTTAAACAGGGTTATAGATATATGTCAAAGCGAAGATAAGGATTTATGTAAAGAAGCTTTAGCTGACAATCTTATGTTTGCTTAGAATAACAGTATATAAAACTAAAA
>DNSU01000112.1:16203-19477 GCA_003499585.1 Cyanobacteria bacterium UBA9579
ATTTTAGTTTTATATACTTAATCTTCATCTTTATCTGAGATTATTTTCATCTGTGGCACATCATTGTATGAATCAACAAGATGGTTATATCTTTCCATCCTTAGCTTTAACCAACTCACCATAGTAGCAGAGCCGTATACTTCTACTATCCTTGTCCGTATAAAATTACTGTAAGCTTTATTGTAGGTCTCTTCAAGATATGTATTACATCTACAATTCAGCTCTTCCACTAAATCATATAATGTTCTCAACCATGCCGCCTGTACAACGTTTTCATCAACTTTAAATTCTAATATCATGACCTCTTAGCCTCTTAATATGGAATTATTATGCAATAATTTTGGGTTTTCTTTACCCATATTCTACTGTCAAGCTTCTACAAATACGCTATTGTTATTATAATCTTAGAAGCTTTTTGAGACATCCTTTAATCCCATGATCTGGCAAGCTTTTAATGGTATCTAATTATTATTATAACAAACATTAAGTTAGAATTAAAGTCCTGTATTTAACTTTAATAGAAATAATAATTTCAAAAAGTGTGGAATTTAAACCTTCTTTCAAATAACATTAAAGTAGAATGGGCTTATAAAACATAAATTCATCGATGCCAAAGACACTAACTTAATTTTTACAATTGTAGTATCATTACCTGGATTGATAAATTCAATGGTGCAATAACATACTAATTTGAGTACCCATTGGAATAATCGATAAATACATAGCTAAGCCACCCCCCGCTTTGTGTATAAGAAGGAAAAAATAATGAAAGTCATTAATAAATCGAACCAAAAACTTGTTGCTGATAGAGTTCGAGTTGCAAATAATCCCATAAGCAGAATTGTTGGCCTTTTAAACCGAGCCGGTTTAGAAAAAGGAGAAGGATTACTTATTGTCCCCTGCAACGGTATTCATTCTTTCTTTATGCGATTCAGATTTGATGCTGTTTTTCTTGATAAAGGCAATAAAGTTAAATATTTAATCAAGAACATGAAACCGTGGCAGCTTTCCCCGATGATATTTGGAGCACATAGTATTCTTGAACTACCAGCCGCTACCATAGAAGAAGCTGATATAAAACTTAATGATGCTTTAGAGCTTATTTATTAAACGCACATTCATATACAAACAAGTTGCCGATAAAGACTTTTTTGCTGTAAACCTTACAATCTTTTTGAAGCTGTAATTCAAAACCTTTAGGAAATTCAGATTCAAGAGCAAAAAGTACCTTATCACAAATTTTCATGATATCAACAAAGCGCATATCTGGATCATTAAGGCTTTTAATAGTTAAATCTTTTCTGCCAAGCTTATCGAAGTAATGCCTATATGTTCGTGGATATTTATTCACAACAATGATTGAATTCTCATCAAGATTATTAACTACATACTGACTTGCTGCTCTCCAATCAGACTTATATAAATCATAATAAAATCGATATTCATTACCATTAATAGGTGATAAAAACGCAATAACTCCAACTAAAGAAATTGCCAGAACATAGGCATTGGCTTTTGCTCCATTAAAATAAGGAACAGTTGATATAAAGATAGCTATCAACAAATAAATAGAGGGGAGTAATATTATGAAATACCTTGGCACCAGAATTGGAGTATGTAATGAGATAAATAAAAATACTATGAGAGGAAAACAAGATAAATATAACAAACTTAATGAGATAGAATCGACTTTTAAACTTTTTATATTATGTAGAAGACCCTTTATTTGTGATTTGTAATTAATCAAAAAAGGGATAAATATGAGTATTGCTATATATTTATTAAAAACAAGGTTTAAAAATGATATAAAAAATTCTAACCAGTTATTTTTAATCCAAAAATTGCCACCCGTTATACCTTTTATATACATAAAGTGGGGTAAAAACCACAGCAAAAAAGGAAGCATTATCATAAAACCTAAGGATAGTACTCTTTTAACATTATTTCGGAGTACTAATGAAGCAATAAATAGATATAACAATTGAAAAAAGATGATAGCAAATCCAAAATAGTGTAAATATGAAGTAATTATGCCTATTACTCCGTATATTAAAAGCTCATTTCTCTTTATCTTACATTGTCTTATATCCTTTATCATTCCAAGCCAGAGCAAAGTAGAAATAACTGAAAACAATAATAAAAGGCTATAACTTCTAGCTTCCTGCGAATAATAAATAGCAGAGCCTGATAAGGCAATTAGTATTGTCGCAGAAGTTGCTATATGATTATTAAAAAGTTTTTTTGACCCAAAATACATAAAAAATATGGCTAATATTCCAGCTATGGCACTTGGAAGTCTATATGAAATCTCAGAATTTCCAAATACTTTAATCCAATAATAAATAAATACGTGATATAAAGGAGGATGTATATCTACTATCAAACTATGGCCAATCACATTTATAACCTTTGAATATGAAGCATAAGCAGTAGTTACAAGTTCATCAAACCATAAGCTCTGAATATCAAGGCCATAAAATCTAAACCATACGCCCAACAATATGGCTACAATCAGATAAAATCTGTATGAATTTTCTTTTAGCAAAAACTCTTTCATACTATTTTTCCCAGGCTAAACTTTCTCATTTTTCCTACATCCTAGCATAAAAAACTGCCTTCTAACAAAATAACGCCGCCGTAATTCAAATATATTTGAATCCGTACATCTGACAAATCCTGCTTAAATTACTCTTTATAAGCCAGCTTTGGTATAATTATACTGATATATTAATCTAAATCTATAGAAACTTGTTTTGAAAACTTATGAAAACCAATATCTCACTAAAAGATTCTTTATCTCTCCTGCCTGAAGCCCCTGGTGTTTACCTGATGTATAGCCAGGAAAATGAGATTATCTATATAGGCAAAGCTAAAAACCTCAAAAAAAGAGTGAAAAGCTATTTTACTAAGAACCATGACTCTCCTAAACTTCTGATCATGGTTCCTCAAATAGCCCGATTTGAGTTTATTATTACTGATTCTGAAATAGAAGCTCTAATTCTGGAATCTCATCTTATTAAAAAGCATAAACCCAAATATAATGTACTTTTAAAGGATGATAAAAAGTTTCCCTGGTTTGTAATTACAGATGATGAATATCCTAGAATAATTATTACAAGGAAAGTTGAAGATAAAAATAAGAATAAAAAAGATAAATACTTTGGCCCTTACACCAATTCAAGAGCTATGTACTCGACTCTTGAGTTGATAAAAAAGCTTTTCCCTCTAAAACAATGCAAGACTCCAAGATTTAAAGACCGCCCCTGCATATATT
>DNSU01000112.1:19550-20537 GCA_003499585.1 Cyanobacteria bacterium UBA9579
CCGCCCCTGCATATATTATCAAATAAACAAATGCCTTGGCCCATGCCAAAAATTAATAACTCCTAAAGAGTACGGAAATATTGTTAAGCAGGTGGAATTATTTCTATCCGGCAAGCAACTTGAACTCCTTGCTGAGCTTAAAAACCATATGGAAAGTTGTGCACAAAAGCAAGAATATGAAAAAGCTTCTAAATACAGGGATAGCTATTTTGATGTAACAAAGGTGGTCGAAAAACAAAAAGTTGTAACCGATAATACAACCGTAAATCAAGATATTATTGGATATGATCATGATAATTTAAGAATGAGTCTGGTACTTCTTAAAGTAAGAGATGGAAGACTTATAGCAAAAGAAGATTTTGATATTAAACTGGATCAAATTCACTCACCGAAAGAGGCTATCGTCACTTTCATCCAGGAATATTATCAGATGATTGAAAAGCACGATATTCCAAAAGAAATTTTAAGCCCTGAAGAGCTGGATGATGAAGAGAGAAATCTCATTTCAGAGTGGCTCAGCGCTAAAAAAGAAAGTAAAACAAGCATTATCACTCCTAAATTACAAACAAAATATGAACTTGTTGAAATGGCAATGAAAAACGCCTCTTCTCATATGGAAAACATTAAACTATCTGAAATGAGCAGAATTCAAAATGACTGGAATGAGATTGGCTCGTATATTCAGGAAAAATTACACCTGCCTAAATTTCCATATAGAATTGAGTGCTTTGATATATCTCATATTCAGGGAACCAATACTGTTGCCAGTATGGTGGTATTCATAAACGGAAAAAGCCATAAGTCAGATTATAGGAGATTTAAGATACGCTCCACCCCCGAAGGAAAACCTGATGATTACATTTCAATGAAAGAAGTTGTCAAAAGGCGTTATACTAAGATACTTAAAGACAATCTTGATCTGCCTGAACTTATTGTAGTTGACGGAGGAAAAGGACAGCTTTCGGCAGCAAGAGAAGCTTTAGAAGA
>DNSU01000112.1:20595-24592 GCA_003499585.1 Cyanobacteria bacterium UBA9579
GCAAGAGAAGCTTTAGAAGAGTTAGGATTGACAGATCAACCGCTAGTATCTTTAGCTAAGAAATTTGAAGAAATTTACCTTCCCGATGAACCTAAGCCGGTTATTTTTCCGGCTAATTCTCAAGCTTTATTTGTATTTCAAAAGATTAGAGATGAAGCTCACAGGTTTGCAATAACTTATCACAGAAAATTAAGAGAAAATCAGGCCATAAAGTCTGTACTCGATGAAATCCCGCAACTAAATCTAAATAAAAAGAAAATTCTTCTTGATCACTTTGGTGATGTTAAAAATATTATGTCAGTTACAGAGTCTGAAATCGCAAGGGTTATAGGCAAAAATGTTGCCCATAAGGTCTATAGGCATATGCATAATAAAGGTTAACCCTGTTAACAAATAAACATAATAGTGATTTATTAAACCTCAGTATTCTCACAACCACAAAGCTCTGCCAAATTAGTCAGCTCTTTCTGTATTTTAGCTGTAATATAGTCGTTTTCAATCATTTTTGCTATATCTAAAGCTGACATATATAATTTATAAGCATTATTAGCATTTTTTTCCTTGTTTACACGACTTTCTGAAAGTTCAATTATTTTTCTAAAAATATTGCCGTATATTAGATATAATTCTGCCTGCAAGAAATATAATTCCATGCTTTTAGCAAGCTCAAGAGCCTGCTCTACGTGCATTCTTGCAGATTCAAAGTTCCCTTTGACAACCTGTGCCTCTGCAATTATTCCTTTTAATAATATTAAAAAGAAATGGTTATTAATTTCTGCCTTTTGAGCTACTTCATGAGCTCTTTGTGCTATTTCTTCAGCCGCTAAAATATTATCGTTAGCCAATTCCGTTTCTGCAATTAAATACCAACCCAGTAAAGCACCTGTAGCTATTTTATATTCAGAGCAATAAGCAATTATATCATTATAAACAGCTTTTGCACTTTCTACACTTCCTGTTTCTTTAAGAGTTTTAGCAAATAATAGCTTAATTATTGCCAGGATATTATATTCCCTGCACTCTTGAGCTAAAGGCTGTAATGAACAGCAGAGATTACCTGCCTGATTATAATTCCCATTAAGAATTTTAATAATAACCGTAACAAAGTCCCAGTATAATTTTACAAGAGTTTTATCTTTAACATAAGGAATTATATCTTTTAAATAAGATAAACTGGTATTTGCAGATTTAGTCCTACCCTGCAACGCTCTGCATAATGCTTCAACTATCCTGGCTTTAACTTCAATATCAATAAATTCTAATATCTTGGCTTTATTAATAACTGTATTAACTATATTAATAGCTTCCTTATTCCCTTGAATAGCCAGAGCTTTAGCCATAACTAATTCTGTATCTATTTCAATGTAACTTAATTCCTGTTCTCCAAGTCCTGAAATAGCATTGTCTGTTTCAATAAATTCCTTCAGAACAGGAATTACTTTGGTTCTGGCAATAACACAGGTTTCTTCAAGCTTTCCTAAATTAAACAACGCCTCTAATTTTGAATAATATAAAAGCGCAGTTTCTACTGGAAATTGCTGTTCATCAATTCCTGATAAAGCTTTATCAACACATTCTATTACTCCGGTATAATTACCTAACAGTTCACAGCTTTTTGAGAGATAACCAGTCAGTTCTATTACCTGCAATGCATCTGCGTTTTTTTCTCTCTCAATAATTGCATTTGATAGGTATTCTACAGCTTCCTGAGGATTATTCTCATAACTAATCTTCCCTATTTGCTCATGGATTTGCCTTTTTACTCTATCTAACTCTGCTTCATCAGATGATTCGATTTTATCAAGCAAGCCTAATATTTGCTTTTGTGCAGCAATATAAACCTGTGTATCACCAACAGAAGCAGCTTCTACAGCACTTTGTCTCCAATAGTCAATTGCTTCTTGAATATGATTTGCCAATTCAGCATGAATCGCAAGTATTGAAGCAGAAACCTTAGTATAATTCCTTAGCACATCAAGAGCCTGTTTATGATATTCCATCTTTTGTTCATCAGAATTCCACTGACTATAAACCACTTTCCAAATCAACTTATGTTTAAACATAATGCTGTAATTATCAAAATTAACAAATATACCATTTGCAAGAAGCATCTGCATTAGATTAGTAAGCTGATCAGCCTGTATTCCAAGCATTAGCTGTATTATTGTGAGCATAGATTTTTGCCCGAACAAACTTGCTGCAAGCATAACTTTTGAGCTATCAAATGACAAACTACTTATCTGAGACAAACGTAGCTTTATAATGTCTTCCACGGTTTCAGGCAATTTTATATCTTTAGCCTGTGCATTAAACTGCAAGACATTATTTTCAGGACATATTGCCTTAGATTGGAATAAATACCAGAGAACCTGCTCTATATAAATTGGAAAACCTTTTGCATTTTGAAAAATCTGTTCTTTTAATTCATCAGGAACAATATCCTGATTATTTAGCATGCCAAGCAGTGCTTTATTCATTTCGTCTTTTGCCATTTTATTCAAATGAAGGCAAATGATTCTATTGTTATGATTAGGGGAAAAGAAATAATTGCTCAAAGAAATATCAGGCAGACATGTTACGATTATATGATTGTTATTATCCAGTAAGAAACTGTCTATTAAATACTTGATACAACCTGCAGAAGCAATATCAATGGATTCAAGGTCTTCAATAAGTAAAACTATTTTTTCTTTTGTATTTATTGCAGTAAAAATAGCCTTAATGCTTTCATATACTTCAAATTGAATATCAGACAATCTGGATATATCCGAGGTAAAACTATCCTGAAATAGCAACCTATTCAAAACACTTATTGTCTGACTATCTTTTATTCCAAGGTTATCAAGAGCATGGTTAAGAAGTTTTTGGCTTTCAACTACATTTAGAGTATACATTGGCAAATTTAACAGTGTTTTAAGTAGATCTTGAAAGAATGCAAATGGAACGAGCTGATTAATAGGCTGACATATCCCCACTAACCATATAATTTTTTCATTTAAAAGACTCTGCCTAATGGAAGAAAGAACTGTCGATTTACCAATTCCATCCTCACCTGCTATTCCAATAACAGCACCTTTTTTCTCTTTAGTTATAATATCGTTGACGATATTATAAGCTTCTTCTTGAGAAACTTCTTTTCTTCCAACGTGTTCAAATAGTTCACTGTTTTTTCTAAGTTTTTCCCGAGCCTGAAATACTTCTTTTCCTTGTTTTGCCGGCTTTTTCTTATCTGATTGAGCGTCTTGCTGATAAGCAACTTCATGTAATTCTTCTACACTGGTAGAATCTTGCTCAGTGTCAGACTGATTATCTTTCAGTTTATAAAAAGTTATCAGGCTATTTTCTTCTGTGTTCTCTATTTCATCAAAATCAAACATCTCAGAAACAAGATTATGCAAGCTATCAGCTACGACAATATCACCTGTTTGAGCAATAGTTCTTTCAAATTTAGCAAAGTCATTCTCCATATCAGGATTTACTATGGAAATACTTGCTTTAACCTCCAATATTACTCCATAATCACTCTGTAATTGATGATTTAAATCATCAATATTCTCCAAAACCCGTTGAGCTGCAACTATAGCATAAACTGCGGATATTTTTGCAGAATCTGCTTTATATTCAACAGCTAGTAACTGATTTGATATTTTTCTAACAGCTTTTGCATTTTTCTTAGCTTCATTAACTATTATTTGCTGAAATTTCTTTTGTAATTTTATGATTAAATCATCTGAATCAAGTTTTGCCTTAAGTTGATCTAAATTTACTAATTCAAAAGAAAGAGCAACCATTTCTGTTTTACTTTGGGACTTTTTGCCAGACTCCTGTTTATTAATTTCAGAGCTATCAGCCTTTATTTGTATAGCTGGGGCAAAAGCTTTTGAACACTTAGCACACTTTAAGTCCTTAACATAGTTTAGACTTCTACACCCGGAACACTTTCTAAGTAACTGATAATTACATTTTCTACAGTTTTGAGATCCAGGATGATTAGGAG
>DNSU01000112.1:24674-24882 GCA_003499585.1 Cyanobacteria bacterium UBA9579
TTTACATTCAGGACAAAATAAAATCAATCTAAGGCCACATTTAATACATCTTTCTTTTCCAATAGCATTTAACCCCTTGCACCTAGGGCAAGTGATTTTAAACTTCAGTCCACAGTCTGAGCATACTTTACTGCTTTGCTGATTATTTCCTCCACAACGAGGACAATTCATTGATTATTCCTTCTTTTAAATATGCCGTTTCTGTTGT
>DNSU01000048.1:0-385 GCA_003499585.1 Cyanobacteria bacterium UBA9579
CAACCCATGCTAAAATTCAGTAAAAGTCAGAATATTTAAACTAAAAAACTCTATTTAAACACCTTAAGACGTTCTATTGAATTTTTTACTGCCGCAATAACGGCATCTTTTGTTAGAAATGTCCCTGCATTCTTCCATACACGAAGTTCTTGCAGCTTAAAAAATTTGTTAGGTAATAGAGTTTTTAGCCTTACTTTATAACCTAATCGGAGAAAATCACCCTCTCGAAATGCTTTAAAAATAACTTTAGCATTTTCTTTCTGTGCAATCTGTTTAACTTCAGGTAAAGCTTCTCCAATAATCTGTACAGTTCTATCTCCAAATTTTTGTACACTTTTTTTGACGATTACATTACTTCCAAAACTAGGGACAGGTGTGACATTTA
>DNSU01000048.1:447-2325 GCA_003499585.1 Cyanobacteria bacterium UBA9579
CTAGGGACAGGTGTGACATTTAACATAAAACTTCTTCCTCTTTTTTTTAATATAAATTGCAAGTCTAAAAGTTTAAAAACGCTAAAAGATTAAAGTTGCTAAGTTTTTAGTAAGAAATAAAAATTTTTATCCCTGTCAGGAACATATTTAAAAAATATACATCTATAGAAACAGATAACTCCTTAACACTCAAAAACTCCCCTTACTCCAATCCCCAGATGGAGTTTTTTTTTGCCTTTTTTAGAATATTAATTGCTTCAGATGGCATAATCACTCTTTTAAGTCATCAATTATTCAAATAATACATTGCCATTGATTTTATAACTACAATCATTAACTTAATTTAAGCGATAATATCACCTAATATTTAAATATTAGCCCATCTAGTAATTAAAGAAATCCTGTGTTCAAGATATTATCTTGCAAGAAATATTAAGCCTATTTATAGCATTTTAGGCTAATTAAAAAGTCATCTATCATCTTAACCGCAACATTTTTTAATAAATATTTTGGTAAATTCCTTGCAATCTTTCACATTTATATTGTTATTTTAAATCTTTTTTATGGTAATCTTCAAAATAACGAATACATAATAATTACAATCAATAAAATTTATTCTGTTTTTACTAGTTTTTATTTTATTAATCGGAGGCACATATGGGCTGTCCCACGGAAATAATCCCTGAATCAAAGACTTGCGGGCAAAAAAATAGCATTTCAGAAAATTCAACTGAATCAAGAAATAAATTTACCCTGGAAAGAATGCAATATTTTGGTCATTTATTAGGCGGAATGAAATCTGTACTGCACAGCAGATTTTTTACCAGAAGGCCTAGACCTTTTACCTTTTCTCATATGGTAACCAGCAAATGCAACTGCAATTGCAGCTTTTGTTTCTGGAAACATCATAAAGATAATGAAGATTTAACTCTTCCTGAAATTCAAAGAATATATGCTGAAGCCAAAACAGAAGGATATATGAACAGTATCCTCTGGGGTGGAGAACCACTATTAAGGCAGGACTTCACAGAAATCACAAAAGCTTCACACGATAACGGTATGTATACTAAAATGGCTACAAATGGCTGGTTTCTTGAAGAAAACCATGAATTTGGACAGTATACAGATTTAATATTTGTTTCTATTGATGCTATCGGAGAAAAACACGATATATTACGTGGAAACATGACTGGGCTCTATGATAGATGCTTAAGAGGTATTGAGTTTCATAAAAAGCATTATCCAAAAATGAGGATATATGTCTGCTGTACAGTATCTAAAGCAAATACAATCGAGGATTTAACAGAAGTTGCTGAACTTTGTAAAAGTCTTGATATTCTTTTATATTTCACTGTAAACAAAAGTTATCAGGATTTTAAAGAATGGGAAGGCAAAGACGGTTTAAAAGAGCTGGAATACGAAAATGACAAACTTGCTGACATATTTAAAGGCATAAAAGCCTTAAAGCAAAAAGGATATCCAATTAGAAATTCATACTATTTTATGGATTATATTATAAACAAGAAAGATTATTACGAATGTCACTGGCCAAAAATAGCAACCGTTATGTATTCCAATGGTGACATATTAAGATGCACTGACAGAAAGCCTATTGAAGGAATAAATCTTCGTAATATGTCCCTTAAAGAAGCATTAAGATCAAAAGAATTTGTTGCTACAGCTAATGCCTGCAATGATTGCAAACTGGCATGCGTCGGAAATTATGCCCTCGATGCGTCAGGCTTATGGCGATTCGACTGGCCTGCAATCAAATCCCTAGCTGAAATTGCTATAGTATAATTAATCCAAACATCCTTAATTAACGCAGGAATATTATTGAAGGAGCTTTTGAAATGCGGTGACAAAGTCACTTTTTTA
>DNSU01000048.1:2404-8565 GCA_003499585.1 Cyanobacteria bacterium UBA9579
GTCATCAACTATTCCAGCGAGGACATAATTATGTGCATTAGCACTCAACAGCGACGAAAATAATATTCCTGCGTTATACAATATCAACTTATGCATAAAAGAAAAAGACCTGGTTTAAATCAGGTCTTTTTCTTTTATCTTCTGGTTTCTTCTTTTTCCCTTATTTCTTCTTCAAAATCTTTATTTTCATTTATTTCACTAACAATATCCTTTATATCTTTTGGATCAGGATAGTCTTCTTTCTGTATTTTTATGGAAATACTATTTTTTAACCCAATATAAAACATTAAAGCAACTGCTGACCATAATAGTACAGCCTGAAAATAATTAATAACAGGTCCATGGAGGATATCACCAACTATAGCATTCCAGGCATTCATAATAACCCAGACAGGAAATATTACAAAGCCGCAAAATAAACCTGTTACAACAACACCTAATATTAAAAGACCTGATAAGCCATGAATTTGAATGACCTTAAAATTTTTATTCATAAATTGTTACTGTCTAACCTCCTGATTCAGGGTATTCAAAAGCTCTATAAATTCGTTTTCATTTAATATTTTAACACCTAAACTTACAGCTTTATTATATTTTGAACCCGGATTTTCGCCTACTACTACAAAAGAGGTGTTTTTACTGACACTACTTGAAACTTTACCTCCAAGTTTCTTTATTATATCACTTGCCTCATTTCTATCCAGAGCTTCTAAAGTACCTGTAAGTACAAAAGTTTTGCCGGCAAGAGCCTGTTTTCCTTCTATTTCCTCTTTAGTTTCTTCGAGTTTAACCCCATATTTTCTTAATTTATCAATCATAATAATGGTATCAGGATTAGAAAAATAATTTATAATACTTTGAGCAATTTTTTCTCCAACACCCTCAATAGAAGCCAACTGCTCATAAGAAGCTGACTTAATCTCATCAATTGAATAAAAAGTTTTACTCAGAAGATCTGCTGTCTCTTTTCCCACATATTTAATACCTAAAGCATTAACCAGACGATTTAAAGGTCTATCCTTACTAGATTGGATAGCATCAATAATGTTTGTAGCAGACTTCTCAGCCATTCTTTCAAGAGAAAGAATATTCTCTTTAGTTAATGCATATAAATCAGCGGGATCTCTAACCATATCATTATCGACAAACTGAGCTATCAAAGATGAACCAACACCATCTATATCCATTGCTTCTCTACTAACCCAGTGTTCTAAACGGCCTTTTAATTGTGCTTTACAGCCTAGAATATTAGGACAATAATTAATAACCTCATTTTCTTTTCTTTCAAGAGGCGTTCCACAAGATGGACAATAATGAGGAAACTCTACGGGCTCACTATTCTCTTTTCTCTGAGACTTATCAACTCCAATAACTTTAGGAATAATTTCAGCAGCCTTTTTTACATATACTTTATCACCATATCTCAGGTCTAATCTTTTAATTTCATCAGCGTTATGCAGGCTGGCTCTTGCAACGGTAGTTCCCGCAAGCTGCACGGGTTCAAGATGCGCTATAGGAGTTATAGCTCCAGTCCTACCAATACTAAATTCTACATCCAACAATGTAGTTAACATCTCCTCTGGTGGAAACTTAAAGGCAACAGCCCATCTTGGACTTCTAGCAGTATATCCCATCTCATCATGCTTGGTAAGATCATTAACTTTAACTACTACACCATCAGTAGCATAACCAAGATCAATCCTTTTATCATCCCAACATCTGATATAATCAATAACTTCATCAATGCCAGCACATAATTTACTTGTATCATTGACTTTAAAACCTAACTTTTTATAAATCTGCAATAATTCCCAGTGAGTTTTAGGCAATTCACCTTTTAACCCCAGAATAACCCCGCCATATACAAATATATCAAGATCTCTTTGCGCTGTGATTCTGGAATCAAGCTGTCTTACCGAGCCGCTGCCTGCATTCCTAGGGTTTGCAAATTCCTGTTCACCTATTTCTCTTCTTTTCTCATTAAGCTTCTCAAAAGAAGATTTAGGCATAAAAACCTCACCTCTTGCCTCTATCAGCTCAGGAAGCACCCCATTATCCAGAGGAAATAGTCTAAGAGGTATACTTCTAACGGTTTTAAGGTTTTGAGTAATATCCTCACCTGTTACACCGTCACCTCTTGTCGCTCCTCTGACAAAATGCCCATTCTCATAGGTAAGCGCCACGGCAAGACCGTCAATTTTAAGCTCACAGACAAATTCTATAGTTTCTGCTTCCGGAAAATATTTACCAGTACGCTTATACCAGTCTTTTAACTCTTCTTCTGAGTTTGCATTATCAAGACTATAAAGCCTAAATCTATGTTGCACCTGCTCAAAGCCTTCAGAAGGAATGGCTCCAACTCTTTGAGTAGGACTATCAGGAGTTATTAAGTCAGGATGGTCTTTCTCAAGAGACTTTAATTCATTAAAAAGCCTGTCATACTCTGCATCTGAAATTTCCGGAGTATCTTTAACATAATAAAGATAATTATGATAGTTAATCTTATCCCTAAGTTCCTGAATTCTTTTGGGTATATCAAACAAATTAGGCGTACTCATCAGATATATTCTTCTTCCGCAAAAATAAATTAAGCATACTTATAATATTTAATTTTACTACAAAAATATTTCTCTATATCTGCTAAAACTAGTGTTTTTGACTAACTTACTCGAATTGCTAAATAGATAGATTAAGCTTCAAAATTAGGTTATAGCTACATAGAATGGCATATAATCTGGATAAAAAAGAAGACATTTTGCGAACTCGGATGTGATCAAGTCCGAGTTTCGTCTTTAAAAATCCAAAAACATTCTCAATCCATTGTCGTTCTTTTCCGCCTGTTATCTTAACCTTTATTTGCTTGTCTTTCCAGAACTCCTGCCATTTCTCAGCATTCCTGTTACCTCTATCACAAAGCACCCATTTATCCTGTAAATCCTCAAGTAAATATTCAAGCTGCTTCATCTCAGCCTCTTTCCCAACATTTGCGTACGAGATTTTACCTTCAGAATCAATTATCATTTCCAATAAAAAGCCAAAATACCAGTTCTTTTTGCTTGTAGAATATACTTTTCTTGCATTTCTAAAGCTTTTTGCATATTTACCTCTTATTGTTTCCATTACGCTTACCGTTGTTCCATCTGCAACAAGTCCAAAACTATTAAGATTAGCAAGTTTTTGCATTATAACCATCAAATATTCTTGATGGTTATTGAATATTCTTGTAAGTCTTGAATACTCAGGAATATTTGGAAAAAGATGTTTAGTATTGTGCATAAGCCAGACATGGAAACGTTTTAGGTCACAAAATGGTTTTAATATTGGATGTAAAATCATTAATGTTAATATTTCTGACTCGCTTAATCTGCCTGCAGGTCCTGGTCTGGGGTCTATTTCTATGGATTTGATAATATCATCAATTGCTGCGAAAATATTTATTATTAATTCAATATCATTCAATTTAAAAACCTCCTACCCTTATCTAGTAGGAGGTTTACCTATTTTGAAATATTTTTCCAATTAACTAGCAATTCGAGTTAAATAAATATAAATGATAGGTATGTTTTCCTGTCACTATTCAGATACTAACGTATCTTCAAGTTTCTTGCAAAACATACCTGCCTATAGACCAAACTTGTTAAACATTAATAACCTTGAATAAGCACCTTATTCCCACTGGTTACAGACTCAAAGACGGCTAATTTTATAAGCTCTTTTTCCATTAATAAGCCGGATAATTCTTTTATTCTTATTTTTGCAGGACTCGTATTTCTGTTACATTCCAGCTTTTTATCGTTAAAAGGAGACTCAATCCCATTATTAAGGGTAAAATTGATTTTTGTATCAAATAAGGGATCAAAAAAATCATCATAAGTAAATGACATAACACCTGATGTAGTAACCATTCCCAATACAAAACTTATTGCAAATAGCGTAAACTTATCTAATAACCCCATTTCAAAACCTCATAACCCTCTCAATTTAACTTAATTAATCCTAAACACTATCTGTTTGATTATCTGATATTACCACTTTGAGCAGATATTATTTATTAGACACCTTTACAGAGATAAGTAATTAGTTATACTAGTATAGATAGAGTCGCAATGTGATATTTTTGTAACTATTCAGGTTTGATAAATAGCTTATGTACCTAATCAATGCAATAAAAAAATTTATTAAAAATAAACCTATCTTATTTACTACACCGGGTCATTCTCAAGGGGTAGACATTTTGCCTGAATTTAAAAGCCTGATAGGCAAAAAAGCATTTAAAATGGATTTATCAGAGCTAGAAGGGCTTGATAACCTTCAAAATCCAACCGGAGCAATATTAAAATCCCAGCAAAAAGCAAGTGAGATATATAACAGCAAGGCATCATTTTATCTTGTAAACGGTTCAACCTCAGGCATACTAGCCTTAATGCTGGCAACGGTCAAATCAAATGAAAAGGTTTTAATCGCAAGAAATGCTCATAAATCAGTTATTAATGCCTTAACTCTATCAGGAGCAATGCCTGTATGGATGAATACCCAATGGATTGATGAGTGGAATATTCCCGGCCCTATTAGTCCTGAAGAGATACAAAACTGCCTAAACAATAACCCTGATATAAAAGCCGTATGGATTACCAGCCCAACTTATCAAGGAGTGGTTTCAGACATAGCTACCATGTCTAAACTATGCAAAGAGAGAGGGATATTGTTAATCGTAGATGAAGCTCACGCATCATTATGGAATTTCAGCGAAAAACTCCCCACTCCTGCAATACAACTAGGAGCAGATGCTTCAGTCCAATCCCTTCATAAAAATGCTTCAAGCCTTACACAAGGAGCCATTCTGCATTTAAGCCACACTTCAAAAATAAATCCAGAACAACTTCAGCAATGCCTGAATATTATTAACACAACCTCACCCTCATACCTAATTTTAGCAAGTATAGAAGCATCAATAGAATACTTATCATCTAAAACTGGCAAGAAAAAACTGGACAATTTACTTGAAAATATTGATAAATTTCGCGAGAAACTATCAGAATATGAAAATATCTCATTTTTAGAAGATAATGAACAGTATCAAATTGATAAAACCAAGATACTACTTGGAATAAAAGATGTATCAGGCTATAAACTATCTGATTTCCTTCAGGAAAAGTCTAACATTGAAGTAGAAATGGACAACAACAAGTCAATTCTAGCCCTGACAGGAATAGGAACCAATAACAAAAAGCTAAACAAACTATTTAAAGCCATAAAAAACGCAGAAAAAACTCTAAAAAAAGCCAAAACGCAAGATAACCCTACCCCGTTAATTATTCCTGAAATAATATATAGCCCACAAGAAGCCTTACATAAGCAATCAAAAATAGTTAATATAAAAGACAGCGTTGGGTTAGTATCAAAAGCTACCATTGTGACATACCCGCCGGGGATTCCTATTCTAACAGCAGGAGAAAAAATACAAGAAAAACACCTGAAGTTACTAGGTAGTCTTGCTCAGATTGCAGTAATTATAGATTAATCAATCTGGAAGTAGGGTGGGTATCTGGTGACACAGTCACATTTCTAATGTTATCAATCATTCCAATAAAGACTACAATCGTTAACCCAAGTTTGTGCCTTTGGCACCTTACCCACCAGCATCAAGCCAAACAGGAGCCCTCTTTACAAATAAGGGGAATTTATGTTTTTACAGGAAAATCCCGCTATTTTTTACCTGATTCTTGTTATAATCAGCGCCATACTAGTCATTGGCTACGGCCTTTGGCTAAGAATCGCTGTTCTTAGTTTTGATGCCGGAACAGCTAAAATGCAGGAAATTGCATCTTACATTCAGGAAGGCGCAAGAGCATACATGAATAGACAATACACTACAATAGCTATGGTCGCTGCAATCATATTTACTATATTACTGGTAGCATTTGGATTACAAAGAGATTGGAAATTCGGTATTCTTATAGCTATAGGCTTTTTGATCGGAGCCGGATTAAGTGCTTTAGCAGGATATATAGGAATGTTTATTTCGGTAAAAGCGAACGTGCGAACTGCACAGGCCGCCAGAAGCGGTTTGCCAGATGCATTAAACGTAGCATTTAAAGGCGGAGCTGTAACAGGATTGATAGTTATTGGTTTGGGATTACTTGGAGTAGCAGTATATTATA
>DNSU01000048.1:8616-10944 GCA_003499585.1 Cyanobacteria bacterium UBA9579
CTTGGAGTAGCAGTATATTATACTATTCTCACCACTTTTTTCTATCCAAATGACATCGTAGATTCAGTAAAACCATTAATAGGGCTCGCCTTTGGTGCCAGTTTAATAAGTTTATTCGCTAAATTAGGCGGTGGTATCTTTACAAAAGCTGCAGACCTTGGAGCAGACATTGTCGGTAAAGTAGAAACTGATATCCCCGAGGATGACCCAAGAAATCCTGCTGTTATTGCTGATAATGTCGGTGATAACGTGGGTGATTGTGCCGGTATGGCAGCTGATTTATTCGAGACTTTCGCAGTTACTACCGTAGCTGCTATGTTATTAGGAGCTATTATATTCCTTGATCCTGTTATTGTAGTCTATCCATTGGTTCTGGCAGGAGTATCAGCTTTAGCTACAATTATCGGCACTTTATTTGTCAAGCTGGGAAAAGACAACAAAATAATGAAAGCACTATATATAGGGTTAATAGTTACTGTAATTATATCCCTTATTGGCTTTTTCAGAGTTACATACGTACTATTCCCAGACGGATTAACACTTGGAAACATTACATATCTGCCTATAAGCTTATTTACTACTGCTACAATAGGGATTTTAGTAACTGCTTTAATAGTAATCACTACAGAATATTACACTTCTATTTGTTTTGAACCGGTACGCCATATTGCAAAATCCTCAATTACAGGACATGCCACAAATATAGTGGCAGGATTAGCAGTAGGAATGCGATCAACGGCTTTACCTGTAATTTATATTGCACTTAGCATAATAATTTCTTACTCAATAATTGGCTTATATGGAGTTGCATTGGTTGCTGTAGGAATGTTATCTATGGCAGGCATAATTTTAGCGCTTGATTCATTCGGACCTATCACAGATAATGCCGGAGGTATTGCTTCAATGTCAGAAATGGGGAATGAAGTAAGAAAAATCACCGACTCTCTAGACACTGTTGGAAACACAACTAAAGCAATAACTAAAGGTTATGCCATAGGATCAGCAGGGTTAGCAGCTATAGCATTGTTTACCTCCTATATTCAAGATCTCATAGATACAGCTCTAGAAGCAGGAGGAGCTTCATTTGAGACTCTTATAAGCATCACCTCTGCTTTTAATTTAGCTGATCCTTACATATTAATAGGATTGTTTATAGGGGGCTTAATTCCATATCTATTTGCTTCTTATGTAATGGAAGCTGTTGGTAAGACAGGCAGTCAGGTAGTAAAAGAAGTCAGGCGGCAATTTAGAGAAACCCCCGGTATCATGGAAGGTACTGCAAAACCTGATTATGCTACAAGCATAGATATAGTCACTAAATCTGCGATTAAAGAAATGGTAACACCGGCATTATTTCCTGCTTTAATTCCTATAATACTATTTATTATTGGTAAATTACTTGTAATTACTGGTCTATTACCTTATGAATCATATCCAGGGGCAAAAATGATAGGAGGCTTATTAATAGGAAGCATCATTACAGGCTTGTTTGTAGCAATATCTATGACTACAGGAGGAGGGGCATGGGACAATGCCAAAAAATATATAGAAGCAGGAAATTGTGGAGGCAAAGGATCATTAGCCCATCAAGCAGCAATCACAGGCGATACAGTTGGCGATCCATACAAAGACACAGCAGGCCCGGCCATTAATCCAGTAATAAAAATCCTAAATATCGTCGCCCTTCTACTGGTTCCATTTCTTGTTTAAATAGCCTTTTATTAATTAAAAACTTGAAAACGGCATAAAAGAATATGTTGTCATTTTGAACAAAGCGAATAATCTCTTCCCGTAATCCTAACACTTCCTTACTTTTCTTTATTTTTACCTGCAACAAAAATAAAGAAAAGTAAGCAAAAGAAACAAAAAACCCGCGGCCATTTACGGCTGTTGGGAACTTGGTTTATTGCTCATATTCCATAATGCACCAAACTCACTTCGTTCAAACAAGTGGTGCTAAAGCCTTTAATCGGCGTTCCCAACAGCCGTAAGTCGTTATTCTCTTTTATATTATTTCATCTTTAGTTAATTGGATTCTAATTTATATCATTTTTAATTTATCTTTTTAAAAGTGTGGCCAGACGGACGGGAAATAATACTGTATACTGATAAGATCAGAACCTTGATAACTTAACAATTTCTATAGCCACATGGCCACTTTGAAAAAACCCTTTATTTACAATACTTTTAGCAAATTTACATTAAAACAATGTATGCTAAAACCCAATACACACAAGCTTTTGCAAGAAATTTAATTAAAACCAGAAACGCTAATCCCCTGATCAATAGCTCAAAAACACCCATCAAAAAGGGCGCAAAACAGGTGCA
>DNSU01000048.1:11047-12195 GCA_003499585.1 Cyanobacteria bacterium UBA9579
AAAAATTTTAAATTCAATTCCAAATAAAAAATAAGCTTTTTGCTCTCAGCATAACAAAATAAGGATGGCTAACTAATTAAAGTCTGACATAACTCATCTATAACCTTATCATATTCATCAATAGCCTGTTCTGCAAGGGCTCTTAACTCTCCTAAATTATTAGGACTTGCATTATCAATAGCTTCATTGCCCGGGTTAAGCGTTATCTGGAAACGATAGTATCGTTTATCGCCTTTCATATCAGGCAATAGTTGTTTCAACTGATAATCAACAGTGGTTGATACTCCATCGCCTGTCATATTCATGACTTTTCTTGTCCAGTCACCACGACTCCATTTAACAACTTGCTCATAGCAATAAGATTCTATGGGATGCCCTGTTCCAAGTGATACCAGCAGAAAATCCTCAGCTTCAGGATACATTTTTTTAGCTTCAGCTAAAGCACATAATGAAGGGCTATTAGCATAAATCCCGCCATCAACGAGAGTGAGATAATCAGATTCAGGCAATTCAAGCTTTATAGGGTCAAAGTATGTAGGGGCAGCTGAACCTGCATAAGCTACATCCTGCATTGTGAAGTCATAGGCACTGTTTTCTTTAGCCTTTTTTCTGGTTAAAAAAATTGCTTCTCTTTTTTGAATATCATAAGTCGGGATAAGTACATCCGTTAATGCATCTGAGATCCTTGTTGAATTGTATAAATCTTCAAACACCTTGTATAAGAACTTTTTAGGATACTTATCGCTTATTATACCAGCCTTTTGGAGATTCTTGACTATAAATGCAATTGCTTGAAAAGCTCTTGGGAATGCAACAGCACCTTTTAATTCATATAATCGGGCAATTTTTCTTGCTTTATAGGCAGGTTTATTGTTTTTATCGGGAGTTACCAGACCTAATGCCAAAATTCCACCCGTAGAAGCACCTGCGACAAGATCGAAAAGCTCAGCAATAGGTTTTTGGGTTCTTTTTTCAATTTCTGCAAGTATTAAAGCCGGTATTATACCTCTAATACCACCACCATCAATAGACAATATTTTAATTGGTTTTGACATAACAAACAGTATACTTTCTATTAAATCTATAGTAAAGCTATGCCGAGTTTCTTTTCTTAAAAACTAGTAAATTTAGCATATTAAGCTGTTGGC
>DNSU01000048.1:12262-16366 GCA_003499585.1 Cyanobacteria bacterium UBA9579
ATTAAGCTGTTGGCTTGGAGGATATGCTTTCTTCGTCACTGTCCTCGGTGCTAAAGCACCTTGCGGAGGTTCCTACGAAAACATATCCTCCAAAATCATCCAAAAGAGATAAAAACATCAGTATACTTATTCTTCCTGACCAAAATCCATATCCTCTTCAGGCCATTGGGCTATAGTTACTGATTTACCTATCATTTTTCCTTCTCTTAAGACCTGAAAACTAATAGTTGAGCCGATTGGTTTTGATCTTACTGTTGTTTGGAGTTCTTTTGGCTCTGTAACGAGCTTTCCATCAATTCTTTGAATTATATCTCCTTGCTCAAGCCCACCTTTATCAGCAGGACTGTTTGGAAGAATTTCGCTGACTACTATACCTTTTGTATTTGGAGCAACTCCAAGGCTCTTTGCCAGCTCAGGATTTAAAGGAGACATCGCAAGACCAACCCATGGACGTGGAATAGTTTTTCCTGCTATAAGCTGGCTTGATATTTCTCTGGCAATATTGACCGGAATTGCAAAACCTATACCCTGCGCTCTTCCTGCAATGGCAGTATTAATACCTACTACTTCCCCGTTAATATTTACAAGAGGCCCTCCTGAGTTCCCGGGATTAATAGCAGCATCTGTCTGTATAAAATCAACGTTTGAAATAGGCACTTCTCTACTGACAGCACTAATGATTCCCAGTGTTACTGTATTGCTAAAACCAAGAGGACTGCCAATAGCTACTGCCCAATCGCCCGGCCTTATTGCAGTGCTATTTCCTAATTTTGCAGGCTGTAGGCCTTTTGCGTCAATTTTTATAACAGCAAGATCACTAAATTTGTCTTTGCCTACAACTTTTGCCAGAAACTCTTTACCTTCTTTTGTAGTAACTTTAATACTTCTAACATCCTCAATAACGTGATAATTAGTTAAAATAAAACCGTCTGATGAAATAACCGTTCCTGAAGCATTGCCTGTTACTTTTTTCTTTTTCGGAGCCATATCCGGCTTTACACCAAAAAACTTTTCAAAAAACTCCTCATCAAAAGGCAGACCTTTAAAATCAAACTGTACAAGCTCTTCATTTTCTGTTTCAATACTAACCACTGATGGTTCCAACATTTCAGCAATATTAGCAATCCTATCAGAACTTATATAAATTCCATTAGCCGGTATGGAGGCCGCAATTAAAGGTATGGACTGAACACTAAAAATGTTAAAAAGTAAAATAAGACCAAAAACAAATACCCTGATACTTTTAGTTTTCATAAGCCCCATCACTCCTTCAATAAATCTACTTTTTTACTTATAAAGCAAGTCAAAAACTAAGTTAAGTAAATATCCAGAGTAAAATCTTATGAAATAATTGATTAATTTGATATTAGCTAATGAGGTTAATCACTGTTATATTTTATTGAACAGCATCAAAGTGCCAATAGTAATAAAAGCAATAGCAGCTATTTTATTCATGTAAAAAGTCGGAATATATTGACTGATAAACTTACCTGCCAAAGCTCCTATTAACGTAACAATAACCAGAGCCAAAGATGCACCTATAAAAACCGATAAAGCTGAACCTTTTGCTGCAAGGTTTATCGTTGCAAGCTGGGTTTTATCTCCCATTTCAGCTACAAATACTAATAAAAAAGTCTGTATTAATATGCCAATGTCCATTTTATCCTCCAATTTTAGCCCTAATAGATATAAGTTTTTTACAAAAGTTGTTTTAATATACAAGTTCTAGTATATTGGAAAAGAAATTTCAAGTGTGAGGGGAAATATTTTGTGGGATTTGATAATAGTTGGAGGCGGGGCTTCTGGAGTTGCAGCAGCAGTTTCAGCAGCAAGGCAAAAATGTAAAACTCTCTTAATAGAAAAAATGGGATTTTTAGGCGGCACATCTACCGCGGGCCTTGTTACTCCCATGATGAAAAATATGATCGGCAATAATCAAAATCTGACTGACGGAATTTATCTTGAAGTTTTAGAAAAACTCAGAAAAACAGGGCATGCCGCAACTCATACAGATGGCAATCCTGGCTGGTTTGATCCTGAGATGATGAAATGTGTTTTAGATGACATCTGTGAAGAAGCAGGGGTTGATGTATTATTTGATACTGTAGTAACCAACGTCAAAACTCAGGATGATCTATTAATATCAGTTACCTGTTTTAATAAATCAGGATTTAGCGAGCTTGAAGCAAAATATTTTATAGATGCTACAGGCGATGCTGATGTTGCAGCATTGGCCGGAGTGCCTTTCGAGTTGGGGGAGTCTGATAAAACATATCATTTTATGTTTTTAGAAGAAGGAAATCATAAACATCAAGCTATAAGTTTAAGATTTACCATGGCCAATGTTGATCGTGAAGCTCTTGGCGATTGGTTGCAGAAAATTGATCCTGATTCCGGAGTTTCTCCCGTTGTTAAAGGTGAGCAGATATTATTAACTACTGCGCATACCTGGGAGGATAAAGACTGGAAATTAAGGCCATATTTTGATCAAGCAGTTAAAGACGGAGTATTAAAATCTGAAGATGCCGCATATTTTCAGATATTTTCCATCCCCGGACAAAAAGATGCTATAGCGTTTAATTGTCCAAGAATTTATGCAGAAAAAAGTCTTAATCCTCTTAATATGTGGGATTTAAGTTATGCTCAAAAAATGGGCAGAAAACAAATAAGAAGAATTGCTGAATTTTGCAAAAAATATTTAGTTGGTTTTCAAGATGCTTATATAAGCCAGATTGCGCCTCAGCTTGGAATTAGAGATTCAAGAAGAATCGAAGGTGTTTATAAATTAACGGAAGAAGATATTTTTAACGCCAAAAAGTTCAGCGACCCGGCAGCAAAATCCAATTATCCCGTAGATATTCACTCCCGAGAAAAAGGGAAAAGTGAGCTAAAGTTTCTTCCTGAAGGGGAATACTATGAAATTCCCGTTGAGTCTTTAATCACAAAACAGTATACTAACCTGCTTGTTGCAGGGAGGCCTATATCAGCTACTTTTAGAGCAGAAGCCTCATTAAGAATCCAGCCTAACTGCTGGGCATTAGGTGAAACTGCCGGAAATCTTGCCTCAGAAAAAATCGTAAAGGAGTAATATATGGATAATATACTAATAACGGCTATATATCCTCATCCGCCTATTATCATTCCTGAAGTCGGAAAGTCTGAAACCGGGAAAGTAGAGCAGACCATAGTTAATCTTCAAAATCTTTCAAAAAAAATTGTGGGAACTAACCCTGAAACAGTTGTGATAGTAACTCCTCATTCTTATTTCAATCCTCATTTTTTCAACGCTTATATAGATAAAAATCTTGTCGGAAGCTTCGCTAATTTTGGCGCTCCAACTGCTGTAATTAACTTTGAAAATGATGTGGAATTTGTTGAAACTCTGGATATGCAGTCCAAAGAGTTTTTCAAAGGATTGAACAAAATCCCGCCGGAAACATCTTTAGATCATGGGAGTGCTGTTCCTCTTTATTATCTTGATAAAGCAGGATATAAAGGCAAAATAGTAGTTATTAATTATTCAGCCTTTACCCCTGAGGAACACGCATATTTTGGGCAAATTATCAGAAGAACCGCTCATACACTGAATAGAAAAATAGCTTTCATTGCAAGTGCTGATTTAAGCCATAAACTCACTCCAACAGCACCCGGGGGCTATGATTTTGAGGCTCATTTCTTTGATGAAATAGTGGCCAATAATATTTCTAAAGGAGATTATGCCGGTATTATGGACATTCATCACGAATTGAGAGAAAAAGCAGGAGAGTGCGGCTTTAATTCTATAATGGTTGCAATTGGTGTTGTTGATAAAAAACCACTGCACAATGAAGTATTATCTTACGAAGCACCGTTTGGAGTCGGGTATTTGGTGGCTACGTTGTAGGAATTGGAATGTTAGCCAATTAATTTGAAGGGACGAATATTTCCTTCGTCACTGTCCTCAGGTGCTAACGCACCCTGCGGAGGTTCCTTCGGAAACATTCCTCCCCAAAATAGATAAAAGTGTACTAGAACAGTAATAAATATGGAGAAAATTATGAAACCAGCAGAGTTGGCAAGGCTTACTGTAGAAAAATATATTAAAGAAAGACAAGCCCCTTTGGC
>DNSU01000048.1:16428-16932 GCA_003499585.1 Cyanobacteria bacterium UBA9579
GGAAAGACAAGCCCCTTTGGCTCCATCTGCCTTAATTGGCATTGATGTCGAAAAAGCAGGGACTTTTGTATCGATTAAAACTAATGATGGTGATTTAAGAGGATGCATCGGGACAATTTTTCCAACAAAATCAACTGTAATTGAGGAAATTATCCACAATGCAATTACAGCTGCAACTGAAGATCCTCGTTTTGAGGAAATTCAAAGACAGGAGTTGAATAGTTTGATATATTCAGTTGATATTTTATACCCGCCTGAACCTGTGCGATCTTTTGATGAACTTGATCCTAAGATTTACGGCATTATCGTTGCAGCAAAAAGCGGTAGACAGGCATTGCTATTGCCTGATTTAGAAGGAATAGATACCGTGGAAGATCAGGTTGGTATTTGTAAAAATAAAGCAGGGATTCCTCTCAATGAATCCATTGCCATTCAGAGATTTAAAGTCGAAAGACATCCTGAATAAACTAATAGATTGTTATAAATTAAAGGGGGGATAGATTC
>DNSU01000048.1:17027-29203 GCA_003499585.1 Cyanobacteria bacterium UBA9579
ATATGCTTCGCATATAGGCTCCTACGAAAATCTATCCCTCCTTAATAAATTTCGTTATTTTTGAATAATATAGCGATAATTCATTAACACAGGTTATTATATCTAATCATATGTTTTTTCTATGTCTATTATCTTATCGCCTACTTTAATTCCTTTTATAGAAATACTTCTTAGCCAATCAGGAACACAAGAATCATTTAAAATCAGCTCCTGATTTTTAGCCTGCAATCCTATCAATCTTGCTAAAAGCCATGGCAGGCTTCCACTGGCCCAGGCTTGTGGCGAGCAAGCTTCGGGATAATTTTCTATATGAATATCCCCCTCTTTTCTCTGAAAACCTCCAAACAATTCAGGCAATCTGTTATCATCAAATGTATTGGCAGCTTCAAAAAGTCCTCTGGCAATTTTTGCCATGCATTGTCCTGACAATCCTGCTGCTACAAATGCACTGTCATGCACCCAGACTGAACCGTTATGATAGCTGATCGGGTCATAGGCATGGCATTTGCTGCCTAATGTTCTTATTCCCCAACCTGTATACATTTCATCAGAAATTAATTTATCTTCCAGAATCTGGATTTTTTCACCATTCACAATCCCCATAGCCATACAATGACCGATGTTGGAAGTAATATTAGGAATAGTCTTATTATTCCTATCAAGTGCCATGGTGAAAAACTTCTCTTCTTCCATCCAGAAATCTTTATTAAATCTCATTTTTAGATCATTTGCCTGATTAATAAGATTTTCGGCCTTAGTTTTTTCACCCAATTCTTCATAGATTTCGCTCATCATAACAAATGCTCTGTATACATATCCCTGAACCTCAGCAAGGGCTATTGGGTAATCTGGATCAGATAAATTACCTTTTGCGTTTAAAACATGTCTTATACTGTCTCCTGCGTCCTTCCAGCCCTGATTCTGTATTTTGACAGGAGAATGCATGGAAGCGATAAAACGCAAATATCCTCCGGAAATATTTGCATTTATCCATTCCAATGCTGCCTCTGCATTTGGGAGCAGTTTGTTTAAAAACTCTTTATCCTGAGTCCATTTATAATATTCACCAAAAAGAATTATCCAAAGTGGAGTCGCATCAACTGTTCCAAAGTATGGAGAATGAGGAATAACTCCGATATTTGCCAATTCTCCAACTCTTAATTCGTGCAAAATTTTCCCCGACGATTCTTCTCTTTGAATATAATAATTTTTCATACCCTTGATAGCAGCATTTTTAACGGCTAAAGGCCAGCTGGCTACCTGAAGATCTGATAACTCATGTACATATCGATCCTCAAAAGATTTACCCTGAAACTTTGCAAGCAGTTCAAGGGTATCTTTTGCTATATCCTGATTTAAATAAAACACCTGAAGCGCAGTAATTAAACTATCTCTGCCAAATAAAGTCGCATATCTGGGCAAACCTGCACAGATATAGCTGTAGGATTTATCATCAATATTAATATAATTAACAAGCATATTTAAGTCTTTAAGACTTTTATCTATTGTTTTTTGGATATTCGGGATATCTCCATCAACCTTAATAGCAGCGAATTCAGTTTTCTTTGCATTCTCAATTAAAGCCATGGCTTCTCCATAAGATGTTGGTGGATTCAAGGTTAGTTCTCCATCAACATACGGTTGAGAATTTAATAACGGTAAAATCATTAATGATATATTTCTGGCCTGATCAGGATTTAAATCAAATTGATATACCAATTTAGTTGCATTTTCATCAACTGACTCAGGAAAAAGTATATTATTACCATCTAATAAACGAATTTTAACTCCATAGGCATTTGCTTCTAAAGGAGTATTAACGATAATGCAGCCTTGGGCATCACTTTGAATTTGTACTTGAGGGTTAACACTATGGATTTTTCCTCTTACCTCAAATATATCTTTAATTACGCTTGATATTACGAGATTTATCTTTACCTGTTCAGTCCCTGAATTAGCAATTTCAAATTTCTCAAAAAAAGCGCCGTTTACTACACGTTTTCTTTTGAGGGTTATATTACTGCCATAAGCAAACTCATCTTGTGCCCAGAAATTATGATTTTCTGAATGTGTAAGTACAGATGGAAGTTTCTGGCAGGATTTAGTCAATATTTCAAACTCATATTGATTAATGAATCTCATATCATCGGCAAATAAACCTAAAGCTCTTGATTCCCCAATTCCTTGATTTGCCTCTGAGGTTATATTTCCATCTTTTTCGGCGTTAAAAAATAAGTTTCCATACTTGATAACATGTGTTCCTTCAGCGCTTTTAGAAGCATTTAAAATACTGTTAATTTTAGCTTGAAAACTATAATGAGGACGATTATACAAAATGTCTTTTACATAATCATCCCGAATTGCGGCAGCTTTTGCTAAACTATCCTGTCCGTCAAGTAAGGAAACTACTCTTGATAATACCTTGATACCTTCTTTATCATTTATTTTCAATATTGCTATAGCATTAAATAATTCTATTATTATGCTATAAGGTGATTCCTTGACTTCATTTAACGCTACAGCGAAGTTGCGCGCTTCATCAGCATCATGAAGAGAAAGTAAATATTCATAAATATCAGATGTAAGGTTTTTAATGACTTTTTTTGTTTTATTTACGCCTAATTTCTGAATCAAAAGCATTAAGAACTTTTGAGAATTCTTAACTAAGGATACATCTATATTTGAGAGTTCATGAGAGAACTCCTTAATAATTCTTCCATATTTTTGCAGATCTTCATTTTTTAGGGTTGCAGGCCCTTTAGGAGCTAGTTTAATTAACTTTCTTTTATCTGCTTCTTTACCCATAACTCTCTCTTCCCAAAATACTTGCTAAAAGTAATATTCTATAGAGTTTATTCGTTTTCTTAAACTAAGATTGTTATACCCCTTATCTATCGGGAGATTTATAAGACTGATATTGATAAAAAACTGATATAAATCCTGAAAATAAAGATTTTCTCATTGATTTAACCTTACCAACATTCTATCCACATATTGAAAATTTTTGTACAAATTATCCCAGCAAAATCTTAAAAAAATAAGAATTTTCTCAAAGATTTTTTGTAAAGTTAAAAGTCCTCTTTAAATTAAGATGATTTGATATAATTAAGATGCTGGAGGAAATTATTAATGGTTAAAATTAATGAAAATAAATTAGTACAGGTATCAGTAATCGGGGAAGTTCATTCTCCTGGAATGGGAAGCCCCTATAGAATTACAGCAGACGGAGAATTAAAAGTATTTCCGGGAACCGGTGGAATAACTTACAATGTCAGGATTGGGGATAATGCATGCGGCTGGCAGGCAGATCATGTGGAACCCGGTGTTACCATTAAAAACACCAACGATAGCTTTAACGGAGCATTAAATATTTTATCCTGCATCGGAAACACGGCAAAAATAGTAAGTGGAGATGCAAAAGGCAAAACAGGCTATGTTGTAGGAAAACATGGCGGCTGCGAGCACGTATTAATTGATTTTGATCCTGAAATTTTAGAAGAACTTGCTATCGGAGACAAAATTCAGATAAAAGCTTGCGGAGTAGGAATGGAATTCATCAACCACCCTGAAATAAAGATCTTCAACATATCACCTGATCTTCTTAAAAAACTCAAAATTAAAGAAAAAAAGGGGAAACCCAAAGAACTCCAAATTCCTGTGACTCATTTAGTCCCTGCAAAAGTTATGGGGTCAGGCATAGGCAAGGATAATGTTAATCGCGGTGATTATGATATTCAGTTATTTGATGAAAATGTCAGAAAAGAATACAATCTGGATGATTTAAAGTTAGGTGATTTCGTTGCAGTTATAGATGCAGATAACACTTATGGCAGAATCTATAAAGAAGGCGCTGTTTCTATAGGAGTTATTGTACATAGCAATTGTGTAATTGCAGGACATGGGCCCGGGTTTATGACAGTATTTACATCAAAAGACGGTTTAATTGAGCCTGTAATAGATAAAGATGCGAATTTGATTAACTATCTATATACAAAGAAGGAGTAATTATGGAATGCAATATCAATAAAAACGCAGAGAACTGCACATGCACCTATTCCTGTTCAAAAAGAGGCCACTGTTGTGCTTGTATAACTTATCACAGAAACAATGGGGAAATTCCCGGTTGTTTCTTTACAAAAGAAGCTGAAAGAACTTATGATCGCTCAATTGCAAACTTTATCAGAACTTCTAATAAATAAATGCAAAAAATAACTCCCGGTGAGTACCGGGAGTTATTTTTTAAACTGATTAACCTGCCTGATTTCTATTGTATTCACGATATACATCCAGTAAAAGATGTCCCCATAATATTTCTTTTGGTATTCCAGACATCTGCCTATTATCTATATAGCCGTTATTAGTTCCAACTGCAACACCATTATTTAAGCCGATATTGGACTGATTAGAACCACCCATTGAAGGATATCCCATGCGACCACCGAAAGAACCGCCAAATATACCATAAGGGTCACCATATATACTTCCATATGGGTCACACCTGCCTCCAAATATTCCATAAGGATCGCCACATCCACCCATTTGCGGCATGCCCATAGGACTGCCGAATGCGAATATATTGCTATTATTACTTAATGGCCCTGAATTTTCACCAATTATTAAACCTGAATTATGTCCAATATTATATTGATTACCGCCATGCCCGTAGCTCTGATTGGGCATGCCTAGCATTGTTCCACTAAAAAATGGATCATTATAAGTCGGCATAAATGGATTGCTAAAACCTGAAATCCCGTACATATTATTCCTCCTCATCCTCATATTAGCGCAAACTGCGTTGCACTGCGTTTTATATAACCTCTACAAATACTCACCTAAATATATAAAAACAATGAGGCAATAAAAATTGCCTCATGTGTTAAAATTAATTTTTTATTTAGTTTATTGCCTTGCTAAAATTATTTTTTCAGCCGCTTCAAAGTCTTCCGGATTATCTATATCAATTTGCGGTGTAACTTTTGGATCCATAACAAAAATATCTACGTTATCTCCCAGGAAATCTCCTGTTTCCTCAAAAGCCTCTCTCGTTATGGCATAAAAAGCACCATTTTCACAATATATAGTTCCTCTTAAATGTTCTTCCTGCCTTCTGGGGCGCAAATGATAATCATATAGCGCAGTTATCGAATTATCAGAATTCTTTTTCCACATGGGCATGGCCTGTGACAATACAAAACCTGTAAATATAGAATCTTTTGTTGAATTTATCAACTGTTCAAGAGCAGCATCAATTACCTTTTCATCCCTTAGAGGACAGGTTGGCTGCAATAGAACAATGATGTCCGGACAATAGCCTTTACTCTCAAGGTGATTTACTGCATGAACAATAACAGGAGCTGTTTTAGTAATATCCTGCGCAAGTTCTACAGGTCTTTTTACAATTTCCGCACCAAATTCGCCTGATACTTGAGCTATTTCATCATCTTCGGTAGAAACTACAACCTTATCAATATATTTGGATTTTAATGCCGCTTCAATAGAATAAGCTACCAGAGGCTTTCCCGCTAAAAGTTTAATATTTTTTCTGGGAACACCTTTTGACCCACCTCTTGCAGGAATAATCCCTACTATTTTCATATGCTTATAACTCCAAAATTAATATCACTCTCTATTATATGATTTATTTCAGGAGGCATCATACTCTTTATTCCTGATTTTATTATCTCAATCTGTTTGAGTTATAATATAAGGATATAACCTTAATTAAGTTAAGAGATTTTTTAGGCGGATCGTATTAAATAACTGGAGAGTTAATGAAGTTTCTGAATAAATTTAGTTTGTCATTATGTATCGTGCTTTTACTTTCCCTTATATTCGTACAGGTTAGCAAAGCAGAAATAACCGTTCCAAAACCGGTTGGATATGTAAATGACTTTGCAGGCATTGTTTCTGACATTCATGAAGCAAGGCTAAACTCTCTAATTCAGGAATTAAAATCCAAAACAGGAACTGAAGTTGTAGTTGTTACCTTAAGTTCACTTGAAAATTACCCTATAGAAGACGTGGCTTTAACTATAGGCAGAGAATGGAAAGTCGGTCAAAAAGGCGAGAACAATGGACTTATCATTTTAGTAGCCCCTAATGATCGTAAAATGAGAATAGAAGTCGGCTATGGACTGGAAGGATATTTGACTGACGGGCATGCCGGAAGAATTAGAGATGAATTTATGATCCCGTATTTCCAAACGGGAAATTATGAAAAAGGGCTTGTACTTGGAACAGCAGCAGTAATTAATGCAGTAGCAAAAGGGTATGGGGTTGAGATTTCAGGAAATTATAATGTTCAAGCGCCTCAACAAAATTCTAAACCAACCAGTCCTTTAGCTAATTTCATTTTCATAGCGATTTTTTTATTTTTTGCTATAAAATATCCTCGACTTACCCTGCTTTTACTGTTAAGCTCAGGTCGTGGAGGCGGAAGTAACAGTGGAGGCTTTGGTGGTTTTGGCGGTGGCGGCGGCTTTGGTGGCGGTGGAGCTTCAGGGAGATGGTAGTTATGGATAAAAAGATAAGCAATTTAATAATCGATCTTGAAAATGTTTTTGCAGACAGGCTTGTTTCAATAATACTCTATGGATCAGCTGCCTTTGGAGAGTTTAAACAACAGCTTTCTGATCTCAATCTAATTGTTGTAATCGAGCAAATGACGGCATCTGACTTGCAGGCAAGTATTCCTGCTATGAATAAATGGGCAAAAACAAAAAATCCCCTCCCTATATTTATGGATAAACAGGAAATGCTTAATTCCTGTGATGTTTATCCAATTGAATATTCTGATATTAAAGAAAGACATAAGCCCTTATTCGGAGAGGATTTTATGGACGAGCTTGTTATAAAAAAAGGCTATATCAGGCTACAATGCGAATCTGAAATAAGAAATATCTTAATCAAATTAAGACAGGGCTATCTTAGAAGTAATAATGACAGAAAGAGTATCGATATTCTGCTCAAAAAAAGCTCAACAAGTATTATTGCCATCTTTAGAGCCATTCTGAGAATGCTGGGAGAAACAGTTCCCCAGTGCCATAAAGAAGTCGTGGAATTACTGTCAACTAAAGTCAATTTTGATAAAGATGTGTTTATAGACATTCTTAACCTAAGGGAAAACAATAAAAGTTTCTCAAAAGTTGAAGCTGCTGATGTTATTCAAAGATTAATAAATTCACTAAAAGAAGTGTTAAAATATGTAGATAAAGTAAATTTATCTCAGGAGGAAATATGAAAAATAAAGGTTTAGTTGCACTACTGTTTGTCATTATACTTGGGTTCTTTGCCTTTGGAAGTTACCTCGGCATGTATAATAACCTGCAGGTTTTGGATGAATCAGTTAATTCAAACTGGGCTCAGGTTGAAAACCAGCTCCAAAGAAGAAGTGATCTTATTCCAAACCTTGTCAAAACAGTTAAAGGTTATGCCAGCCACGAAAAAGAAATCTTTACTTCAGTTGCAGAGTCAAGATCAAAGCTATCAGGAGCTGTGCAAAAAGGTAATCTTAAAGACATAAATAAAGCAAATACTGAATTTTCAGGCGCTTTATCAAGATTGCTCGCTGTAGTTGAAAATTATCCTCAACTTAAAGCTGACAGATCATTCTTAGCTCTTCAAGATGAACTGGCCGGAACTGAAAATCGTCTTGCCGTTGCAAGAAGAGATTATAATGAAGCAGTAAAAACATTAAACGCTAAAACCAGAATGATTCCTACCAGCATAGTCGCAAGCATGATAGGAATTAAAGCAAGAGAATATTTTCAGGTAGAAGAAACTAAAAAAGACGTTCCAGCAGTTAATTTTTAGGTAATTTAAATACACTCAAATGAATTATCATTTAGGGGTGCTATGTTTATGAAGGAGCCTTGATGCGTTAGCATCACCAGCGACGGAGAAAATATAGCACCCTTTCAATAAAGATCTTATTTAATAAAAAGTCTACTTACAATAAGTAGACTTTTTATTTTGCTTCGAAAAATCTGTTACTGGTGCCGCCGGAGCCTATTTTTACATTGACCTTTTTTAAACATTTAGGACACCAGCCTGTATATGCCGTGCCGTCTTTATTAACGTATATCCGGTTATATACATTGCAGCAGGTGAACATTACACTTATGAATTTTCTCTTTTCCATATCTTAATCCTGAATCTTTAATCAACCCCAAATTAGAGAACTAAAGCTAATAACATATTAATACTTCTCTTGTTATTAGACAATATTTTGTTGCAAGGAGGGTATAAAGATAATAAAAAAGGATGTAGCGTTTACATCCTGGAGAATCTGCGAGCATCGTTGATGTGTTAGTTTTCGAGTTTTACTATTAAGCCGTTACTTACGTAATTTCCGCCTGTACTTAGAGGCCGGTTAACAATCTTACCTTTTACTACCATCTGGGTTGAGCTTCCTCCATCCAGGTTCATTGCATTATAACAACCGAACTCTCTCATAATTCTTGCTAATTCATATAATGTAGCGCCTACAGAGCCTTTTTGTCTGCCGTCTACAGTTACCATAATCAATTTATTATCCTGTGTATACCCAACCGCTGTTCTTGGATTGCGGCCGGTAATTGATCCAAACTTTTGTTCTTTTGTGTCCACATAAACCTGACCATCTTTTACCAGATATGGCCCACCGCTTATGGCATGATCGATATTTGACCAGTCAGGGTCACTTGAGAAAGTAATTTTTACAGGATCATTTATTTTCAATTTACCTAATTCTTTTTCAGGGCCGACTATTACATAACCGTTGGCAGGAATTTCTAGCCTGTCTTTGGAGATATTGACAACATTTCCATCTTGAACAGCTATCTGCATGCCGTATTGAGGTGTAACAGGAGCTAGTTTTCCCCATTTGTCAGAATATATGATATTATATGAAGCCAACATTCTTGGTTGGTTAACATTATCCAGCTTTATTTCTTCGCCGGCAGCTGTAATTATTTTTCCTTGAAGGGAAAACCTTGCCATCCTAAACTTATTATCCTTAATTCCCATTGTTACTCGCTCATAAATCGGGCCTGTAATTAATTCTTCATTGATTACCAGTGTTCCTAACGGGACGCCGGAAGAAGGTTTAAAAAATGATGCATTGACTCCTGCAACTGCATCATTTTCCATAACTATATTTTGAATTCTCTTGGTATGTGGTAAGGTAGCTCCTGCTAATGCCGGTTTTATCCTGATGTTCGGGTTTAATGCAGGGTTTACTTCAACTACGTTTATGAACATCGGACCGGCTTTAGTGTATCTTCGAATGGAAATATGCTTAATGCCGGGTGATACTGTTAAAATCAAACCATTTTTATATTTAGCCCTAACCTGCTCATCCCAGGCGTTTTTATCTATAACCGGCGCTCTGGTTACAGGAGAAATGTATGCCAACGATTGGCCGGATGTATCAGAAATTTCTGTGCTTTTAGCGTAAGAAGGCAGGTTTTCATTACTTACATAAGAGAGAAACAAGCTATGATTTTCATGAGGAGAAATCTTTAAGCTTGTTTCTGAAAAATTATATTTAATTGTAGAAATTGATTTTATCTTATCGGTGGGAAGATTTGAGAGAGCTAATTTAACTTTATAAGTGGGTATATCTATCCCTTTAGCTTTATCTTGTGCTACAACTGAATAAGTAAGTGAGTATAATAGTACGGTAGCCAGAAAAGCCGCAAAATAGTTTTTAGAGTGATAAATAAGGCAGCTCATCACTGTCACCTATAAAGCTTTTAGTAAAGTCGAGCTTTATCTATCCTTTCTATATAAATATTATATCAAATATTAAAACCGTTTTAAACCCTAATAAAAGGTGTTTAAGCGACAATTGCTAAAGGTATTCCTGAATATTATTGCTATCTAACCTTCTTCAGAATGGTACATTCTACACTTGTAGCAAAAGTTATTTTAACAAATGTTAATATTTGCAATAGAAATTGTATTATAAAATTTAAAAAACTTTATATTTTTTTTGAACAGTATAATACCAGCTTTAACGGATCTTTAGAGTATAATATAAGTATAAAAAGTAATAGAGATAATTAATATGCCATTAAATACAGATAAAATATTCGACTTGCTGGAAAAAGAAAAAGACAAAAAAAGTCCATTCGTCTCCTATATGGACAAGAACAAAGATCCCTTCAAAACTCTTATAGCATGCCTATTAAGCTTAAGGACAAAAGACGAAACCACTTATGGGGCAACATTAAGGCTTTTTAATCTTGGATCGACTCCTGATGATTTCTTAAAGTTAAACGAGGAAGAAATTCAAAAAGCCATTTACCCTGTAGGGTTTTATAGAAATAAAACAGGCGTAATCCTTGGGATTTGCAGAGATCTACTGGATAAATATAATGGCATTGTCCCGGATGAAATTGATGAGCTTTTAAAACTTAAAGGAGTAGGCCGAAAAACTGCTAATTTAGTAGTTTCAAAAGGCTATGGCAAACCTGCAATCTGTGTAGATACACATGTACATAGAATCAGCAACAGGCTTGGATTTGTAAAAACTAAAAATCCTGATGAGACAGAAATGGCTTTAAGGGAAAAATTACCTAAAAAATATTGGAACAAAATCAACGACCTGATGGTAACTCACGGACAAAATACCTGTAAACCAGTTAATCCCAAATGCAATATCTGCACCATTGAGCCATATTGCCAGAAAATAATAAAATAACAGGAATTAAGGACGTATGAAAAAATACTTAGAAGCAGGCTCAAAAGTTATTTATAAAATAATGTTCGATTTTGTCATGCTGAAGCATTAAGTAATGCAATAAGCTATAATCTAGTGTGTTCAGCATCTTACCAGTATGCTATATTGGAAAGATCCTGAATATCCACGATTAATATCTTAATTCAGAGCTTCATGCTTCAGGATGACCTTTCAGCAATTTTTCATACTCGATTAATAGCTGGTTACAAGAAGCAGGCTACTAAAGTTCTCAAGTATTTTACTATATACTTATCACTTTTAATCTTCGAGTATTATTTTTTCACCCACGTTTCCATCAAAATAGAAATTTCTGTATAATTTCCAATTATCCGGTTCGCTTTGCGAAATAAATACCTGAACTTTTATATCATGATCTGCGAATACATGTGACATTGGATTTCTGGAATATGTATTCATTATTTCTGTTACAGCATCGGGCAACATTGGTGCTCCCTGCTCTGCTATTCTAATAGTTTCTTCACTCCAGAGTTTACCATTATCATAAAAAACAACTTTAACTCTCAAATAATCAATTGTTTCTTTGCTAACATTCATTAATCTAAAGCTTATACCCGGCAGCACCGTATCTCTATCTATATTTTCGTTATATCTTGCAGCTAACAGTGTAAGAATAATATGTTTATCAGTAATATAAGGAATTCTTGTGGTTGAATCTATTTTATTTGCAAGATGATAATAATAACGAGCCTGGGTTTCATCTCCTCTTTCCTTATACATATCAGCTCTTCTAGTTAATAACTGAACATATCCGCTGCTGTCATAGTGACGGGACACTGTTATCTTTTTGTAGACCTTTTCATATTCATTTAACGCCAGCTCTTCGTTTCTGGTTTCATATATCTTTGCCAGTTTATAATGTGCAAGAATATTATCACTAAACTCTACAGATAAACCAAGTATCTTTATGGCATCAGGTATCTTGTTATCCGTAACAAGCTTGTCTGATATCTGGGCATATAACTTTTCAATAGATTTTTTTGCTCTTCTTATTTTTCTGCTGTCTGCTTTTTTATAAAAATCATTGGCATCTCTGAACTTTCTAACAGCTTCAAAGTCATCTTTACCACGTAACTTGTCTCCCCAGCTATAATAAAAATCTCCTATTTGCTCTAAAGCTTTTTTATTTGGAATATCTTTTATTGGATTTATAATTTCCTGAGCAAATTTAAAATTATTTTCTGCAACATATATATTGGCTAATGAAAAATATGCATCAAATTTTTTGGTATTACCTAATTTTATTGCTCTATAGAATTCAATTTTTGCTTTTTGAGGTTCTTTAACGCGTAACAGGACATTCCCTAATCTAAGATGAGACTCATAGCTCCATGGGAAAGCCTTGGCTGTGCGTGTATAATGTTCTAATGCCAGTGAAGACTTCCCTTCTTTAACATATTCCTCTCCCTGTCTAAGCATTCCATTGAGAGAAGTC
>DNSU01000055.1 GCA_003499585.1 Cyanobacteria bacterium UBA9579
GCCGCCTATAAGGATATCCTCATTGGATATACTGTTTTTTCTGGCAATTTCTTCCATCATCCAATTTATAGAATCGGCTTTATCTGTAAGGCCTACTTCCAGATGTTTCACATCGCTTGTTATTTTGGCTTTAGTAAGACCTGAGGTTTTGGCAATATCACCCATCATTTTAAACGCTTTTTGTATTCCTCCTGCAAAGCCTTTATTTTCAAGTTTTTTCTGAGTTTCTTCCAGTAATTTATCAATTTCATTCTTTTGAGGATCTGGCCATTCAGGGATTAAATCCAGTTTTCTTCTGTTGAGTCTGTTATATACAATGTTGACATTAACTTTAGAAGTGTTTTCTATCTCTTTTTTTGACCTGTCAGCAACTCTGGTTAAGAGTTCGTTTTCTTCTTCAGTTGCTTCTCGTCTGCCAAGCAGTACAGGATTTGAATTTTCATCAAACCCGTAGGCTTCAGATCCTCTATTGGTGAGGACATATGTCTTTTGTTTATGTTTTCCTGTAATTAATGAGCTGTATTGCCTGTCTATATTTCCAAAGTTTGTGCCTGATATTACTACAATATAGACTCCCAGTTTCAATAATTCTTCCAGTTTGCCGGTAACATAAGATGCATCGACTTTTCTGTTGACTACTGCTGTTCCATCCCAATCAAAAGCTATAATTTTAAAAGGTTTATTTAATTGAGGGTATTGATCAATATTGCAGTTTTCCATAGTCAAAAATCCTTATATTAGAATGTCAATTTAATACAAGATATTTTTTTTCCATGGTTTTTGCAATAGACAAATAACTATTTATTATAGGGCTTAATCAGAATTCAGATTAAATTCTACCTGTTTATTATTTGATTTTTTTACCCTGTTAAAGACTTCTTCAAAACTTCTAATGGGAATAAATTTATATCCACAATCATCTGATACAACTCCCCCCATAAGAAAGACTTCTTCCTGGGGATATTGTCGGCATATTAAAGCTCGATGTTTATATGCAGTGCAAATGCCTTTTTCCTTGTCCAGTTTGGTGCATTCAAATATAAGTCCGAGCTCATCTTTTCCTACCACTTTGACATATGAATAAAAGAAATGCTGGGATTGTAATTTTTTAAACTGTTCTTCATCTTTAATAATTGCAGAAGAATGTCTTACATAGATTTTCTGACAACATCTGCCGCAGGATTTGCATTTGCCTCTGCGTAAATATTTTCGTCCAAGAATTTTTGAAGCAAAAAATTTCTCAAATTTAAGATTTATATGTTCAAACTTTTTTGTTATTTGTTTGTAGGTTTTTTTAAACATCGATTAACTTATCTTGTAATTTCACACTCTTTAATTATAAATAATATCATTATTTAACTTGAATTGCTAAATAGCCGAAATTCTTATTATCACTACATTTTGTCATTGCGGGCGAAGCAGGCGATGCTGTCAGCTATCACATTTCAGCCCTCCTCGCAACGACACGCGAAAAATTAATTAGCAATTCAAGTTATTTACGATTGTATTTTATGATTTTCTCATAAACTTTGCACATTCAAGAAGTTTTTTATAAGCAATATCAGTATAATACCCCTTAGGTTCCAGACGCATACATCTTCTATATGCTTTGATTGCCAGTTCAAATTCTTTCTCCCGGAAGTATTTATTGCCTGCTTCAAAAGCTTCTTTTACACTTCTTGTTAATGGGTTCAGTATATTCTTTAATTCGGTTATTTTGTACTCATAGGCACTCAATTGATCGGGTTTTAATATTGCGTAATTTTCATATTCCCATAATGCCTCATAGTATTTTCTGTTTTTATAATAGTCTTCTGCTTTATCAAGATGTTTCTTAGTTTTTTCCGGATTCTTGTCAAGATGTTTTTTAATTTGCGCCATTCTTTTTTTTACGTTTAAAGTAGCAATTGATTGTTTTTTTATGATATCTAAAAATCTGCTATACATACAGTATGCATCAGTATACCGTTGAAGCTTTTCATAAACCACACCTAAATTGCAGCAGGTATTTCCATCTTCGGGATCAAGTTTTATTACTTGAAACCAGTATTTTGCAGCGTGCTTATATTTTTCGGCTTTATAGCAAATATTCCCCAGATTTAAATGAACTTTAGGGTAATTAGGATAAGCTTTTGCCGATTGCAAATATGCATATAAAGCTTTTTTATAATCATTTATCTTGTGATATTTAATACCTGTATTAAAATAATTAGCAGCCAGCCGTTTAGATTCAGTTACTTTTTTTAGAATTTGAACATAATCTTTAGATTTGTCTTTTAGTCCGTAATTTAAATATTGTTCGTAGTATTTAAATGCATTAGAAATATCACCCAGTTTCTCATAAGCTGCCCCTAGATTCATTAAGGCAGTTGTATTATCCGGGGCTAGTGTTACGGCCACATGCCAGTGAGGTAAGGCATCGTTAATATTATTTTGAGAGTAAAAAGCATTACCTATATTGATATAACAGGTTATAAGGTTTGAATCTATGCTTAATGCTTTTTTCCAGTAGCCTATGGCTTCATTTACCTTGTCGTTTTTATAGTATGCATCTCCAAGGTTGATATAAGCTTCAGAGAAATCGGGTTGCTGGTTAATTATATCCTGAAAAATTTCGATAGCTTCTTCAATATTACCCTTGTCATAGGATAATATGCCTTTTTTAAAAAGCGTCTGAATATTGGAACTTTCTGATTCTACCGGATATTGCATATTCTCGGTTGAATCATTAACTTCCTTCATAATGTCGCCTCTCACCTAATTTAGGATAGATATATAAATTATTCTGAATCAGGTACTAATAAATCCATGAAATCTTGATTTTTTGATAATGAATCGGCTAAATCTTCATCAGACATATATTTACCGGTATTTATCAATGATATAATATCGCTGACATCTAAATCATCGTTGATGGCCTCAAGAACCAATTTCCTGTATTTTTCTAGCTCCTGCTCTCTTTCATATAGCTTTAATGCTTCATCAGAAATATCTGTGCGATCAGTAAGCTCAGTGACCTTTTGATACGGATTTTTGGCAGCAGATTTTTTCTCTATTCCCAGCAGTTCTTGTTGCTGTTTAATAGTGTTATTAGTTAAAGCATCATTATTATTAATATGATCAACCATTTAAACATCTCCCCAGAATACGATATAACCACCTCACTATAATTAGTATGAAGATAAATCCATTATTTTGTAACTATCTTATGGTCTATTTTCCTAGGCCAGGTGGTCAATCTTGCTAATAAGACAGCTTCTAAAACATAGCATATTCTCATTATTGTTTAAATTTATTAAGAAACATTAACAAACAGGTTTGCTGCAATTTCTATTGAAAGAATATATACAGTATATTTGTTAAATATTTTATGTGTCTATCATAGGTATATTTGTTTGAATTTAACAACCAGAAAGCTATGAAAATAACAGCAATTATGACTTTTTAGATGTGTTTATATTAATATAATCAAGGCGTAAGTAAAGATAGCAAAATAAGCAAGTAAAAAGAGCATAAAAGTATTTTGAGGGAAAAAATATTTAAATTTAAAAATATTTATATGAAGGGAACAAAAAACCAAATACGAAGGGAAGGAACAGGAAGACGAGGCGTAATGCCTCTTTTTACTTTTAAGGGGACGGTAAAAATTCATAGTCTGAGAGATAATCAATCTTTTCAGACTATGAATTTTTTAGAGGCATTATTATTTTACATACTTTTAAGGAGCGCAGTGTTAACTACGCTCCTTAAAAAGTTCAGGTTTAAATATTTTACATTATCTTCTTTTATGGCCGCGGCTAACAGCGCCTACAACATCAGCCATTGAATTGAATTGATTTTCATGAGCATCTTTTAAAACATCGCGTAATGCCTGAGGATTTCCTTTTGTCCATTCGATTCTTCTGTCGCCATATCTATCAATTAGATCTTGTTTAGTCATAGGGAAATCAACTCCACCAAGAGCGTTACTAACTGATGCTATGCCATAAGCTTGACCACGTTCTGGTCCTGGTTTACCGTAGCTGGAACTTTCATTTCTTTTACTCATATTTTTTCCTCCGCTTTATTGTTGTAATCTATTTAACAAATTCGGAATACATTCTAAGTGATTTTTCTTATTTCTATATGAGTTAACAAGCTAATTAATTATAGTAAAGGTAACCTATCTTTATTTTTAGCCTGATGAAGTTTAAGAAACTAAATGATGAATTTTAAAAATAGCTTTAAAAAATTTTTATTTAAAAGGCTATATGGATTTTATTATTTCTAAAATCCATATAGCCGAGATGATAAATTTAGTTGGAGTTTTTTGTTATTTTTGTAGTAAAGATACAGCTTTTACATTTTCTAATTTTATAACTAAGCTGTTTCTCTGATTATCTGGCTGACTCTTGATTGCATTCCTAAGTAGCCGCCTATCATAGCTGCTATTAATGCTAATAACCCAATCGCAAAAGTCCACCATGCAGTTTGTGTTGCAATAGCTTCAGCTCGCTGTGCTTGTGCAGCAGTCATAGTTGGTTGCTGTTGAATTGCTTGCTGAGCTTGTTGTTGAATAGCAGTGCCTTGTGGCAGAATTTGTTGTACTTGTGGAACTTGTGTTGCTCTTAATGTCAGGCCAAATGCTCCGGTTAAAGCACCAGTGATACCTGATACAGCTAAGAAAAGTGATAAAATTACTAAAAATGCAAGGGTAACTACGCCGTGTAAAAGGCCGTCATACTTTGCTGATAAACCGGCTAATCTTCCGGCAGTAAATGCTCCGGCAAATACAGCTATCAATGTTGTAATTAATAGCCATATTCCTGCTCCAATGCTTAGACCTGTTACTGGAATTTGTTGATTAATATCAACTACGGTCAAGCCTATAGCTAAGCCTAAAAGGCCTAAGAGTAGTTGGAAAAACATAGCGACAAATACACCTGCCCATATTGCCCCCCAACTTACCCTGCTCATTGCGTTTAAGATCTGAACGCCTCTTCCTGTTTGAGCTTCCATATCTTCCTCCTTTATTTTTTATCTGGGTCTCAATTTCTTTCCTTTTTATCTTAACCACTTATAATTTTTTTAAAATGTCTAACTGATTATTTTTTTAACTATAAGTTGGATAGATTCAAAATAATATATTCCAGAAGTTCTTTATGCCTTTTATTAAATAGTAAAATGTAAATGAGAGATTATTAAAGATTTTTATTATATTTGGTATATATGAAACTTAGTTTTATAATTAACTATTAGATTTCTATATATTTGCTGTTTAAAAAATCCGGCTAAATTTCAAAAAATAAGGAGTCTCTTATGTCTCATATTCATATCCCGGATGGGGTTTTGCCTTTCTGGCTTGTAATGACAGGATATTTGCTAATAGCCATATATTTTCTTTTTTTAGCAATTAATAAAAAGAAAATTAATATTAATAAAAAAATTGCCTTAGTGGGGGTAATGTCTGCATTAATGTTTATAACCATGACTGTTGAGATTATTCCACCTGCTTATCATATGAATCTGGCTGTATTGTCAGGAATTATTCTTGGCCCTGTATTAAGTATTTTAGCGATATTTTCAGCAAATATTCTGCTTGTTCTGTTGGGACATGGAGGAATATCAGTAATAGGACTAAATGCCTTTGTAGTTTCGCTGGAAGCGATAATCGGCTTTTGGGGATTCAGATTTTTAAATTCCAGAATAAAAAATATATTTATATCGGCATCTTTAGCTGCTTTTATTGCTCTTTTTATATCGGCATGGGCTTCAATTGGCATAGTTTACTTAGGAACCAATGATATGGAGGCTCTCACCCATAACCATGAACATAAAATAGAAACGGTTCAGGATAGCCACAACCATGAGCAACCTGTCCATCATGATGATATGGACTTCGATGCAGGCAGATTTATTGTTGCTATATTATCTTTAGGTCTTTTAGGATGGGTAATTGAGTCAATGCTTACAGGGTTTATAATTAAATACATAAAGCAAATAAAACCTGATATTATTGAGTATAAAGTTAATCCTCATTTAAATGAATTAAGCGGAGAATAAATTGAAAATAGCCGACCTTGATTATTATGCAATATATGGAAATAGCTGGCTGCATAAGGTGCCGGCAAAATATAAATTAATTGCGGCTTTTTTAATTCTGATTACTGTATTATCAATGCCCGGTTATACAATATTAGGCTATTTATATTTATTATTGCTAACTATCATCTTGTTTTCAGATTTACCTAAAGGGAAAATTCTGGCTTTATCCTCGTATCCTGTTCTATTTATTGCTCTTTATTTGTTTTCCATTAAGAATTTAACTTTTTATTTTGCTTTATCATTAATTTTCAAGGTTCTATCCATAGCAACAACCTGCGTATTACTAATATTTACAACTACTTATATAGAAATATTTAAGAAACTGGACAAATTCTTGCCTTCATTTCTGGTTAGTGTTTTATTTTTAACATATCGCTCCATATTTATTTTGTGGACAATTTTTACTGATTTACAGTTAATGCTGCGCATCAGGGGCAGGCTTAGATTATCAAGACCCATATATAGTCTTAAATTAATAGGAAATTCACTCGGGCATTTATTGATAAGATCGATTAAAGTCAGTGAAGACATGTATGAATGTATGGTGATAAGAGGTTATTCAGGCAATTTGAGGTATTTACGAAAATAATATGGACAAAATTGTAGAAATAAGTTGTTTTAAACATATATATCCTGATAAAACCAGAATAGAACTCTGTGGAATTGAGTTTGTAGTAAACAGAGGAGAGAAGATTGCTGTTCTTGGCCCTAATGGTGGTGGTAAAACTACTTTAATCAGGCATATCCTTGGACTTCTAACTCCTTCTCATGGAGAAATTAAAGTTTTTGGAGTAAATCCTGCAACTGATTACGATAAAATTCGTGAAAGAATAGGTGTTGTTCTACAAAGTGTTGAAGAACAGCTTATCGGCCCTACTGTTCTTGATGATATTATGTTTTCACCTTTAAATTATGGTTATTCTAAAGCCGAAACTATTGAGATGACAAATAAAATAATGGAGTGCCTTGCCATTACGCATTTAAAAGATAAAATCATTCATTATTTATCAGGTGGAGAAAAAAGAAAAGTTGCCCTTGCAGGTGCATTAGTTCTAAATCCTGAATTATTAGTGTTAGATGAGCCATTTTCAGGACTAGATCTTAAATCTCAAAGAGAATTGATAGAGTTAATTAATAAAATCTCACAAGAAAGAGGCATAAGCGTTGTAATATCTACCCATGATGTAGAATTAGTATCAGAATTTGCCGATACAATGTATTTGATTTCGTCAAAAAAAGGAATCTCCAAAAAGGGCACACCGCAGGAAATTTTAAATCTTAATGAGGAGCTTAAAAACTTCAATCTTGATGAACCAGATATAGTGAAATTATTCAGACTTTTAAAAGAACAGGGCTGTGACCTTGGAAATCCTATAACAGTAGAAGACGCAACAAAAATCCTGTCAGAAAACTTAAAACAAACTGTTAAAAACATATAATTAAATATTTTGAGTAACGTCCTATTGTCATTCTGAGTGAAGCGAAGAATCTTAATATCTCCGTACTATCATCCTGAATGAAATGAAGTCCAGGGTAGAAAAGTAGGGTGGGGATTTGATTTAAGCATAGCTTCTATACTACAATCTAACTTCTTCCCCACCAGCGCTAAGTTAGAAAAATTTGATGGGCACACCTGCCCATCAAAACACAGCATTTATATAAATTTAAATTTTAATTACGATTTGCAATTTAAATGCTTAAGCAAACCGATAAACGGGCATAATAATATTGATCGTGAAAATTAAAGGGGGTAAAAATGGAAGAATATCTCGTACATATGATCAATTTAATAGTAATTGCTTTCACTGCTTTTGTAATTATCCCAACAATTGTTGAACAGACCAATAAAAACCTGAAAAAGCATCATTAGGATATATTTAAGTCAGATAGGAATGCTAAAAGCGGGATAGATCTAATCCGCTTCTAGATATTAACAGTTATAATCGCACTGTTATCGCTATAAACGATGCACTGTTATTCTTAATGCAGTGGAGAATCCTAATATTACACTCTTGTCATCCTGGACTCGATCCGGGATCTATCCGTATGTCATTATTTATTTTTAGTTTGAATCAAAAAATGGTCTTATATATAATAAAATCTGTATAATTAACTTTAAGTGAATAAAACGTGATTAAGAACCTTGGTTTAATTATTTATATATTTATACTTAGCACTTTCCCTGCTTTAGCTCAGCAGCAAGAAAAAGAAAGTTGTTCTAAGGTGAATCAGGAAATTATTTCTTGTAATAAAGTCAATAATAATGAAATCTGTAATAATATTCAAATTGTAAAAACTAAAAATTTTCTAAAGAGTTATTTAGACGATAATTATAATGCTTACAATGTTCTGATTAAAAACAACAATAATATTCCAATAACAATAAAATATATATCCCTGATAGCACCGGAAAGAGCTATATATTGGGAAAAATACTATCGAGAAAGGTTATATAATTCAAATGCTAAAATATTAGTTTTAAAGCCGTTATTTGGGCCTTTAGCGTCATTATCATTGCCTCTAATTCCTTTAATGTCCTATGATTGTAATAAATCAAAAGGTTCTAAGATAATACATTATTTAAAAGGAGTTTTATACTCACAGTATATCTTTATTGTAAAGCCCATAACAACTATTATTGCGACGCCATATTTGGCTGTATCTGATAAAATTGCCGATAAAAAAGCAAAGCAGGAAGCCACAAAATTTACAGATGTACAATTACCAGTAACTCTAAACCCTAATGATACAATGAACTTGTTAATTCTAATAAGTCAGGGTATAAGACAATCTTATGATGAAAAACAACCTGCAATATCGAAGACAGAGCCTTTAACTGTACATTTTCAAACTGTGAACCATTCTGATATTTATGTAAAAAATAAATAATTTGCTAGAGTTTGTAGATTGCACACTGTACACTTTTAAATTGGAGCCAAATGGCTACAATTTGTGGCCATTCGGCCACTAAAATCTATGTTATACTAATAGAAATAATCCTCTTGTCATTCTGAGATGACATAATCATTTTTATAAGTCCTCGATTCTTTCAGCATAGACTTAAATTTGTACGTTAGTACTGAAGAATCTTAATAATATTGCATTCTCTCCATATTACAATTATAAGCAGGTAATATTTATTCCGTCGCTGGAGATGCTAACGCATCTAGGCTCCTACATAAACATTACCTGCTTATAAGCAAACTTATTGAAAAGCGAGAATTAGAACAGTAGGGTGGGTATCTGTAATAATCATGATTAAATACAATGATCAAGCTACTTACCCACCAGCATGAATCGAAAAAGCCTATCAAAATTGATTTTACCGAATAATATCCAAATAGACGCCAGTCAAAAACCCTGACAAATATTGAATTTCCAGAAATCAAAAAGGTGCAAAACAGGTGCAAAAGGGTTGCAAAAATCAAGATAAATTACATGAGAAAATAATGAAAAAAATATTTATAAATTATTAACTTTACTGCTTTTTTAGCATTTATTATATGGGATAATTCTATTAGAAGATTAAATTATAAAGAAAATTAATTAATAAACGTTTATGAGTGGATTAAAAGAATATATCGTTGTTCGTGGAGCAAATCAGCATAATTTAAAGAATGTAAGCCTGTCTATACCTAAAAACCAGCTTGTTGTCTTTACAGGGGTGAGCGGATCAGGCAAGAGCAGCCTTGCTTTTGATACGATATTCGCTGAAGGACAAAGAAGATACGTTGAAAGCTTAAGCGCATATGCAAGGCAATTTCTAGGACAGTTAAACAAACCTGATGTGGAAAGCATAGAGGGCTTAAGTCCTGCTATCTCTATAGATCAAAAGTCTACCAGTCATAACCCAAGATCTACAGTAGGCACTGTGACAGAGATTTATGACCATTTAAGATTGTTATTTGCAAGAATAGGCACGCCGCATTGTCCTGAATGCGGAGATGTAATTGCCCCGCAAACGGTTGATCAGATTGTTGATAGCATTTTAGCTCTTGGAGAAGGTACTAAAATTCAGATTATTTCTCCTATTATTAGAGGCAAGAAAGGAGAATATTCAAGCGTATTTAGTGAATTAAGGCAAGAAGGCTTTGTCAGAGTCAGGGTTGACGGGAAAGTTTATAACCTTGATGAAGATGATATAGAAATTGAAAAAAACAAGAAACACGATATTGATGTAGTCATAGATAGAATCATAGTAAAGGAAAGCTCAAGATCAAGAATTGCAGAAAGTACCCAGACTGCATTAAAAAGATCTAACGGCCTTGTTACGGTAGATATAATTGATCAGAAAGAAATAATATTTTCTGAGAAATTGGCATGCCATAATTGTAACTTAAGTTTTGATGAATTATCCCCCAGAATGTTTAGTTTTAACAGCCCATATGGCGCATGCCAGACTTGCAGCGGTTTAGGTGCTCATCTGGAAATATGCCCTGATCTGATTGTACCTGATGTTAGTAAATCCCTAAGAGGTGGAGCAATTTATCCGTGGGCGAGAACAGGGAATAAATATTACGTAGATATTTTAACATCCGTTGCCGATCATTATGGAATGGAGATGGATACTTATTTTGAAAGTCTGTCAAAAGAGCATCAGGATATTATTTTATATGGCAGTAATGGTGAAAGAGTATGCTTTACTCACGATAATTTCAAAAAAACACGCAGAAAATCATATAAAGCATCATTTAAAGGAGTAATTCCTTACCTGAAAGAACGCTATGAAGGTTCTAATTCTGATATGGTAAGAGGCGAAATTGAAAAATATATGATGCAAATCCCCTGCCCTGCCTGTCATGGAGCAAGATTAAAGGAGTTTTCTCTGGCTGTTAAGGTTGGTGATAAATCTATTGATCAGGTTTGCAATATGTCTATTACCGATAGCCATGAATTTATTTCATCGTTATTTTTGACTTTAAGTGACCATCAACTGGCTATTGTGAAACAGCTTTTAATGGAAATTAGAGAAAGACTAAGATTTCTAATAGATGTTGGTCTTAATTATCTTACTTTGCATAGAACAGCAGGAACTCTTTCCGGTGGTGAATCCCAGAGAATCAGACTGGCTACTCAAATTGGATCAGGCTTGTCCGGTGTTCTGTATGTTCTTGATGAACCCAGTATTGGACTGCATCAGGTGAATAATGAGCAGCTTTTTAATACGCTGACCAGATTAAGAAATCTTGGAAATACTCTGATAGTGGTAGAACATGATGAAGAAACGATAAGACGAGCGGATTGGGTAGTAGATATTGGCCCAAGAGCTGGTGTTCATGGCGGTGAAATTGTCGCTGAGGGTACTCCGCTTGATATTGAAGATGCTAAAAATTCTATTACGGGGCAGTATTTGCGTGGAGCAAAATCCATTAAGATTCCAGAAGACGAAAGAGAAGGCAATGGCAACTTTTTGAGTATTATTGACGCTCATAAAAATAACTTAAAAAACTTAAACCTTGATATTCCTTTAGGGAAATTCGTATGTGTTACAGGAGTTAGTGGTTCAGGTAAATCTAGTCTGATATTTGATCTTTTGCACCCGTATGCAAAGCATAAATTAAGAGGAAATTCACCAAAACCTCAAGGCGTAAAATCGATAAAAGGGTTTGAGAATATAGATAAAATCATCGATATAGACCAAAGCCCGATTGGCAGAACTCCAAGAAGTAATCCTGTAACTTATACAGGAACTTTTGATCATATAAGAGAATTATTTTCATTGACTAATGAAGCAAAAGTAAGAGGGTATCAACCCGGCAGATTTAGCTTCAATGTAAAAGGCGGAAGATGTGAGGCATGCCAGGGAGATGGAATCATAAAAATCGAGATGAACTTCCTTCCTGATGTATATATTCCGTGTGAAATATGCAGAGGAGCCAGATATAACAGGGAAACTCTTGAAGTTAAATATAAAGGCAAATCCATCTCAGATGTTCTCAATATGACGGTAGAAGAAGCTCTTGATTTCTTCAAAAATATTAATAAAATTGCAAATAAACTGCAAACCCTTTATGATGTGGGACTTGATTATATAAAATTAGGCCAGAGTTCAACTACCCTTTCAGGTGGAGAAGCACAAAGGGTAAAACTTGCATCGGAACTGAATAAAAGAAGTACAGGCAAGACATTGTATCTTCTTGATGAGCCTTCAGTAGGTCTTCACTGGGCTGATCTTGAGAAACTGCTTGAGATTTTAAATAGGCTTGTAGATTCTGGTAACACAGTACTAGTGATTGAACATAACCTTGATGTTATAAAAGTTGCCGATCAGGTAATTGATCTTGGCCCTGAAGGCGGAGATGCAGGTGGCATGATAATAGCTCAGGATAAGCCTGAAAAAGTTGCACAAGTCGAAAATTCCTATACTGGCAGATATCTTAAAAAGATATTCAGTTCGAATTTGCATCTAGCAAAGCCTTAGTAGATAATAGTTTAGATTTTAATGAACAAATAAATCAGGTTGAGCTCCCTTGACCTGTTTTATTTATTCATTCTAAGTTTATAGCTTTATTCTTAATACTACGTTCACATTTATCGCCTTACGTTGTATCATTAGAATAATACACACATTTACAATTAAAGAGTTATTTTATGGAAATTAGTATGGATTTCTTAAAAAATAATCAAGAATTAAAAGTAATACCAACTGAAATCAAGGGGATATCTAACGGAGTTGTTAAAGAGATTACCCCTCCGGGTTTTATTGTTCAATTAAATAATGTTGACAAGGATTTGCTGAAAATAGGTGATAATGTAGAAGTAATTGTTCCTATAAATAACTGCCTTATCAGATTTGAATCAAAGATAAACAGTGTTGAAACCAATTTTGTTACTTTCTCGTTGCCAAATAAATTTAGACGTATCCAAAGAAGAGAATATACCAGAGTGAATGTAAATATCCCGGTTAAACTCAGAGAATTAAATGCTTCTACAGGTGTTGATTCTATTATGCAGGATCTTAGCGGTGGTGGCATGAGGTTAATTTCTGATAAAGGGTTTGATATTAATAGCTTATTAGAAGCTGATTTTAAGATCCTTGCCAGAAAAGATATAAAAACTATGCTTAAAATCTTAAGAATAAACAAATTGAACGATAAAGAATACACTTTAGCAGGGGAATTTAAGGAAATTTCCAACATCGATAAAACTGCAATAATTCAATTATGTTTTAAAAGACAATTAGAGATTAAGTCTAAGGAACTTAAGACTGATTAATTCACTTAGGAGGTGATTTTTATCCAACTTGCAGGTAAATTTGCTGGCTTATTTTCAAGTAGTACTTTCTTAATAATCGGATCTATAGTACTATTAAAAGCAATGTCTCTGGATTATGCAGTAGTATTAAATGCCTGTAAATGGAGTTTTGCAGCTGCCTCTGTAGCTGGTTTAATCGGGTATCATATGGGCAAAATATTTGAAAAATCAAATTATACGCACGATAAACCTACTCCTGTCAAGAAAAATCAGGATCTTTTAATTGATGATATTTTGGATAATGATCTTGATGGGCTTGATGATGAAGCTGAATAAGTGTTAAAATCAGGTTATTGTTATACGGGTAAAGAGTAAAATGAACATTTTTAAAAGAACAAATAAAACCGAATCACTGGTAAACAGGTTTGCGACAATCATAGGTACATCTGTTTTTATTACATTGTTCTTTATTGCGGCATATAATCTTTATGCTAGTATTCCTATAATTAAACAATACCGTGTTGATAAAGATTTTAACCATGAAGCTTTGACAAATGTAGTATCTCAGAATTTTAAACAAAATGAAGATAAGCCCGACTATACTTATTTATCCCATATCTCTAATAATTTAATTGCTAATAATCTCATACTGTACGTAAGTGTAATTGATAAAAATTCTAAAAAATATGTATGGTCCAGTATGTCTGAACTAATAGGATCAGATGCTCATATTAATAATCCATGGGGAAATAAGTTTTTTGCTCATAAATATCGTGGTCTGGATCATCAGGATATAAGAGAAATATCCAAAGAACAAGGGCGATTTTTGGTTTCAGTTGGCTTTTTGGACAGTGATACATTAATCTCACTGATAAATGTTCTTTTAAAGGGAGATATAATTTTAGTTCTGATATTCATTATCTTCGGCTTTGCATCTGCTTTTACACTGGCAAAGTTTGTAACCAAGCCAATAAAAGATCTTGTAACGGGAGCGGAAGAATTTTCTAAAGGAAATTTAAAATATAGAGCACCGATTACAACACAGGATGAAATCGGTATATTGGCTCAGGCTTTCAATGATATGGCTAATAAACTCGATGCTTTATATTCCTCATTAGAGCAACAGGTCCAAGATAGAACTAATGAGCTTGTTGAAAAGAATTCTCAATTAGAAGGTGCA
>DNSU01000008.1:0-5512 GCA_003499585.1 Cyanobacteria bacterium UBA9579
AACTAGCAATTCGAGTTAAATAACACTTAATAACTTTAAAATTTACTAAAGGCAATCAAAATTATTGATTGCCTTTAGTGTTTTATAATTTGGGCAGGTATGTTTTTTGTCAGCAAAATAAGTCATTGACAAGTAAAAGTTAATATAGTAATAGTTAATATATTAACTAAATTATTAACAAATGGTGAATATGAAATGCTGGATAATTTCTTAGGATATCACATTACAAAGGCGTCATTGCATATCAAATTAATCTCAAGACAGATGTTTTTGTCTGAAGGATTTGATATAACTCCGGAGCAATGGGCTCTTTTATATACATTAGTCCAGGAAGGCGAGCAGTCTCAAAGTCAACTGGCTGATAAACTGCTAAAACAAAAACCTAATATTACCCGTTTGATAGATATCCTGCAAGAAAAACAGCTGGTAACAAGAAAAGCTGACAAAAAAGACAGAAGAGCATCCAAGGTATACCTGACAGAAGAAGGAAAAAAACTTGCAGAATATATTTATTCTTACATAGCCAACTTTGAGAAAAAGGTACTTCAAGGATTTACAAAAGAAGAAATAGAAACATTTAAAAGTTTTCTAACCAAAATAACTAATAACCTGTAAAAAGCCTACTGGAAAGTAAAAAATGAAAAATAAACTACTAAAATCTCTAATAATATCGATAATTGTACTTAGCTTTACTGTCGAAAATAGTGCTATTGCAGTACAGGATGTTTATAATGAATATTCTCTAAATAAGCTCTATAAAGCTGCAATAGAAAAGTCTGAAGTCATTGAAGCTTCAAAAGAAGATGTTTTAATTTCAAGAATTCAAAAAAGAAAAGTAATATCAGACTTTATCCCCAATTTATCCAGCTTTGGCGATTATAGAAGGTATGATAAAACCAGAAGTACATCCAGCGGTTTTACCATTCAGCCGGAAGATGCTTATACCTGGGGTGCCAGACTGGAACAGTCATTTTCTCTGGGTGGAAGAGAATTCATAGCTTTGAATATGAGCAAGAAGAAAATTGAAAAGAATGAGATTGACTTTAAAACAGTTAATGAAAATTACTTATTAAACGTTGCATCTGCTTATTACAATATTTTAAAAGCTCAAAAAACGCTGAATATAGCTCAGGAAAATTTAAGCAGATTAGAAAAGCATAGAGATGTAGCAAAAATAAGATATCAGGTAGGAGAAATAACAAAAACTGTAGTACTAAGAGCACAAGCCGAAGTATCACAGGCTCAGTCTGATATGATAAGAGCGACAAACGTCTTAAAAATTGCAAACGCTAATCTGATAAAACTAGCAGGAATAGAAGAAAATTTTACCGTAGAAGCAGCTCCTTTTAAAATGATCACTATAGATGAAATGGCAGACCTTAAAGAGAAGGCTCTGTCAAATAGAACAGAGTTAAAAAGCCTTGATCTGCAAACGCAAATTGCGAAAGATCAGGTTAAATTTGTAAAAAGCACCTACTTGCCTGATATTTCTTTACAAGCAGCATATACAGGCAATGAAGTATCCCCTGCAACCGCTTTTAATAATAGAAAGGTTATGTACGGGCAGATAAGTCTAAATATCCCAATCGTTGAAGGAGGCAGGAGAAAAGCTGAAATTGATGAGGCAAATGCAAAATTAAGACAGGCAAATTTGCTTTATACAGACTTAAAAGATACTATAAATCTTGAAGTAGAAGATGCTTATTATAATCTGATAACACAACAGAGTATTATTGGAAAAATCCAGGATCAGCTAGAATTAGCTAAAGATAACTATGATAAAATCTCAGAACAATTTAAAGAAGGCTTTGCAAGTAATATTGATCTGGTAGATGCGAATAATTTTCTGCTTTCAACAGAACAACAACTTGTAAATGCACAATATGATTATCAAATGTCTATACTAATACTTAAAAGAGCGACCGGCATTTTCTTAAAAGAGATTCAAGATGATTTGAGAGCTCAAAATAAAGGAGAAACAACAGATGAGGCGTTATAAAAGTGCAGCAATTTTAATATTTCTATGCATGGTTATTACTACGACGAGCGGATGCTCAAAAAAAGACGAGGCAAAAAGCAGTGAAATTCAAGAAAATATTGTAAATGTAAAAACATATAATGTTGAAAATAAACTGATACATCCATCCATAGATAGTGTTGGTTCACTTGAAGCTTATGAAGAAGTAGTATTAAGCTCTGAAGCAAGTGGTGCATTAAGCAGAGTAAATTATAGAGAAGGAAATGTTGTTAATAGAGGCACAATATTAGCTTATGTAGATTCGACAGACTATAAGTTAAGAGTCGAGAGTGCAAAGGCAGCACTAAATCAAGCTCAGGCATATTATGAAAATATAAAAGCTGAACATGCAAGAAAGAAAACACTTTATGAAAAAGAAGTTATATCAAGACAACAGTATGATGATATTGCTACAAAGCTGACTCTTGCCTCATCTGATATAGATAGAGCACAATCATCTTTAGCTTTATCAAGACAAGAATTAAATAAAACCACGGTAAGATCGCCAATAAACGGAGTTATAAAAGCAAAAAAAGTTGCAACCGGTGATTATGTAAAAACAGGAACAGCTCTTTTTGAGATTATACAAATAAATCCCCTTAAATTATCGTTTACTATTCCTGAAGAAAGTATAGGCAAGATAAATAAAGGCCAGGAAGTTCTATTTAGCGTTAATGCGTTTCCTGAGAAAAATTTCAAAGGCATTATTAAAACCATTTATCCGAATGTAGAAGAAGCTACCAGAAACCTTAAAATAGAAGCTCTGGTAAATAATGCTACAGGCGAATTAAAACCGGGCATGTTTGCAAAGGCTAAAATCTATACTGGAAACTCTAAAAACATCCTGACGATTCCAGCAGTGGCCTTACTTTATGATGACACTGAAGCCAGGGTTTATACTGTAGAAGCTAATGTAGCAAAAGCATTGCCAGTAACCATAGGTGAAAAATATGGTGAAATGGTAGAAATAATACAAGGATTGCAAAAAGACCAACAGGTAATTGTTACCGGGCAGCAAAACCTGTCAGAAGGAGTAAAAGTCAATGTGGCTCGCTGATATATCGATAAAAAGACCTGTTTTTATAAGCATGATAATTCTTGCACTAGTATTATTTGGAATTATCAGTTATCCGACTATTGGTGTTGACTTATATCCAAAAGTCGATTTCCCGATAGTAAGCATATCAACTACATTAAGAGGTGCCAGTCCTGAAATTATGGACATAGATGTAACAGATAAAGTAGAAGGCACTATTAATACAATTAATGGAGTAAAATCAATTACATCAACCAGTAGTGAAGGAGTATCAAACGTTATTGTAGAGTTTGAACTCGATCGGGATATTGATTTTGCTGTTCAGGATGTACGGGAAAAAATGTCTTTTGTAAGAGGACAGTTGCCTAAAGATGTAGATGATCCGGTAATTATGAAAGTTGATACAGATGCTACTCCTATAATGTGGATAGCACTTTCAGGGTCACTGCCGCAAAGAGAGCTTTCCACTTATGCTGATGAGATTTTAAAAGAAAAGCTCCAAAAAATTCAGGGAGTCGGTTCTCTTTATATGGGCGGTTTAAGGTTAAGGCAAATTAGAATATGGCTGGATAGAGAAAAATTAAATACCTATGGTATCACAGCTCATGACGTCGTTCAGGCTCTTCAACGGAAAAATATCGAGCTGCCGGGTGGAAGAATCGAGGCTGATACTAAGGAATATTCAATAAAAATTAAGGGTGAACTAAAAGACATAGAAGAATTCAATAACCTGATTGTCAAATATCAAAATGGGTCAGCTATAAAGCTCAAAGAACTGGCTATAGTTAAAGATGGTATGGCAGAAGAGCGTTCCGTATCCAAATTCAACGGACAAAGAGCCATAGGAATCGGAATTCAGAAACAATCAGGCACAAATACTGTAAAGGTTATTGAACGAGTTAAAGCAGAAATAGCGTCTATTAAAAAGACCCTACCTGCTGGCATGGATATTCAAGTAGCCTTTGATCAATCAACTTTTATTAAGCGATCCATCGAAGAAGTCCAGAAACACCTTATTTTAGGCGGTATTTTAACGGTATTAATAGTCTTTCTTTTCTTAAAAAGTATGAGATTAACATGGATTAGTGCTGTTGCAATACCTGTTTCTATCATAACTACTTTTGCAATGATGAAGATTATGGGCTTTACCTTTAATAATATGACAATGCTGGCTTTATCTCTATCTATAGGTGTGGTTATTGATGATGCAATAGTTGTAATCGAAAACATACACAGGCACGTTCAAAATGGTATGCATCCAAGAGAAGCTGCCTCGTTTGCAACTCGTGAAATAGGTTTAGCAGTTGTAGCTACAACAATAGCAATTATGGTCATATTCCTTCCTGTGGCTTTTATGCAAGGTATTATAGGAAGATTCTTTATGCAATTTGCATTAACGGTCGTATTCGCCGTTATGATCTCACTAGTCATATCTTTCACTATTACTCCTATGCTTGCATCAAGAATTATGAAACATAAATCTCAAGAAAACTCCGAGAATGCTTTTTATAATTGGCTTGAAAGTAACTACAAAAGATTTGAAGAGGTATATAGAAAAATACTCATCTTCGCTCTCAACAATAGAAAGAAAATAATCATCTCAGCTGTAGCAATCTTTATATTTAGTTTATTTATGACTAAGTTTATCGGTAAAGAATTTGTCCCTTCAGAAGATCAGGGCAGCTTTATGGTTAACCTTGTAGCCCCAATAGATTACTCAGTAAAAATGACTAATAATCTCTTTGCAAAAGCAGAGGCTATAGTAAAAGATGTTCCTGAAGTAAGCACAATCTTTTATGCGCAAGGATCAGGGCATGCCAATGAAGTTAATAAGGGAGTAATGTTTGTCAATCTTAAACCCGGACATGATAGAAAGAGAAAACAGCAAGAAATCCAAGCGGATGTAAGGAAGCAACTAAATACTGTCATTGGTCTGGAATCATCCGTTGAGGATATTTCCTTGATTGGAGGAGGATCCAGAAGAGTTCCTATTCAGTTTATCGTTAAGGGAGATGATCTTAATGAACTTGAAAAATATATAAGTCAGATAAAAGAGGAATATTCCAAACTTCCTGGGATTGTTGACCTCGACACATCAATAGAAACAGGAAAGCCCGAAGTCAGAGTTATGATTGACAGGGATAGAGCAGCTGATCTTAGTGTTGACATAGCTACTATAGTCGAGACGATAAATTTCCTGATGAGCGGAGAAATAGATATCACCAAATATAAAGACTCAGCAAAAGGCAGAAGATACGACGTAAGAATGAGATTATTGCAAGAAGACAGGTTATCACCTCAGGATATCGGACAAATTTATGTAAGATCAACAAAAGGTGAGTTCGTGCAGTTATCCAACATCATAAATATTCAAGAAGCTGGAGGGCCAAGTGCCATAACGAGACTTGACAGGCAAAGAGCTGTAACATTATTTGCCAACCTCGAAGGAAAACCTCTGT
>DNSU01000008.1:5573-8519 GCA_003499585.1 Cyanobacteria bacterium UBA9579
CGAAGGAAAACCTCTGGGGCAGGCAAAAGCGGAACTCGATGAAATAACCTCAAAAATTCTGCCTGAAAGCTTTTCATTTCAATATAGAGGAATGGCAGATACAATGGGTGAATCATTCAAATACCTTATATATGCATTAATTCTGGGTATAATTCTTGCATATATGGTACTTGCAGCTCAATTTGAGAACTTTGTACATCCATTCACCATTCTGTTATCTATGCCGCTTGCCTTCATAGGTGCATTCACAGCACTGCTAATTACAGGAAAAACATTAAACATATTCAGCTTCATTGGATTAATACTATTAATGGGGCTAGTAAAGAAAAATGCTATTTTACTTGTAGACTACACAAATACTTTAAGGAAAGCAGGATTACCAAGAAAAGAGGCTATAATAACTGCGGGACCTGTAAGGCTCAAACCTATTTTGATGACTACATTTGCTATGATTTTTGGCATGTTGCCTATTGCTATAGGACTGGGTGAAGGATCTGAAACTCGCATGCCAATGGCGATAGTCGTAATAGGCGGTCTTATTTCATCACTATTTTTAACCCTCTTGGTAGTACCTGTAACTTATGATCTATTTGACGAAGGTTTAGAACGATTATTTGGCAAGAAAAAACCAGAACCAGTTGGAAATAAGACAGAAATTATTGAGAAAGTAATTTAAAATCTTATAGCTAAAATCACTAATAAGAGCCAAAATGACAAAACATTCTGGCTCTTATTGATTATATAAAATTATTTCTTTAATCTATGTTTTACAAATGATACTACTGCATCTGTAACTGTTTGGGGTCCTTCTTCTTCTTTTTCCTGTATCGGTTGAGAAGGCCTTACTTGTTCTACAGGTTTAGCTGCTTTAGCTTTTGTCCTCAATTTATTCAGCAATAGAATTAATATGATTAAAACCAGTAATATTAAAAAGAATATAGGTAAGACTTTTAATATTTGAGATACAATATTTTGTTTTGAAATTTGCTGTTGTACCTGAGATTCATCAATTCCCTCAAGCTGTTTATCAGCTTCTGTAAGTTCAGGTATTTTTTTAGGCGGAGCAGGTATAGTAGGCTGCTCAGTAACAGCTGATTGTTCAGCTGCCCCACCTTGCATCACACCAATAGGTTGCTTTGTTATTGAGACAGACGGAGGTTTTGCCAATGGAACACTTACCCCTTCTGCTGATATAGCAGCAGTATGAGGTAACAAAAAGAAGCAAAATAGAATTATAGCTATGCTTCTTTTTAGCTTCACTTCAGCTTACTCCTGTTTATTAGTAGAATCTTTTGTGGTTTTGCTTTTTATGTTTGAAGATGATCTTGGCTTTCTGCCGCGTCTTATAGGCTTTTTAGCTATGACTTTAGGTTCCTCAGTTGTTTTTTCTGCTTCTTGATTATCTTTTACTTCCTGAGGCTTTTGGACTATAGCTTGTGGAGTTGAAGGCCTCTGAGCAACTTTTGGTTGTTGCATTATCTTTGGCATTTGAGCAGATGGTGTATTTGAGGAATGTGCTTCAACTTTTATTAATTCTGGTTTTGCCTGTTGCACTTCATTCATTACATATTCTGTGCTTTCAAGTTCCTGCAGGATAGAGAATACATTCATTGTATATGATTCATCCATATATTCTCTTGCTATTCTTGGCGGAATAGCTGCAAATACGATTACTCTGGACAAATTAGGAATATATCCGTCTGAACCAAATATCTGTCTGACTGATTCATCGTTTATTTCTAAAGTCTGGATGTCAGGTTGTTCAACTTTTTCAATTTTTTGAGTTTTTTGTATTGCTGAAGCAACTATTGAAGGGGCGGTACTTATTTTCTTGTTATGAGCTGCTTTTTCTGCATTATGTAATGGCTTTGCTATATTAATAGGATTAACAGACTGTTTTTGATTATTATTTTCACTTAAAACAGGTTTTACCTTGTTATTGTTATTATTATGCTGCTGTTGATTTGGCTTTTGTGGCATTCTAATTTTTTGGTTTGGGTTTCTGGCTTTGAAATCAGCTTCTACCGGTGGTGTTGCAAAATTAAATTCTTCAATTACAGAACCTGTTCCTGAGCATGCCGGACATTTCTTGGTGAATATCTCAGCTAAACTTTGCCCTTGTCGATGTCTTGTAAGCTCTACAAGGCCAAGGTCTGATAATTGGCCAACTTGAGGTCTTGCTTTATCAGGTTCAAGAGCTAATTCTAACTCTTCTAAAATTGCCAGCTGATCGACTCTATTTTCCATATCAATAAAGTCAATAATTATCATGCCGCCTATATTCCTTAACCTTAATTGTCTTGCTATTTCCTGAATAGCTTCAAGGTTAGTTTTTCTAATTGTTTCATTCTGAGTAGCTGAGCTTGTAAATTTACCGCTGTTAACGTCAATTACTGATAAAGCCTCAGTTGTTTGGATATACAAGTAGCCGCCGCTAGGTAAATTAACCTTTGTCAGGAGTGCTGTCCTGATTTCTTTATCAATTCCTTTTGCGCAAAGTATTGAATCAGGTCCTTTATAATAAGATACTTTAATACCCGTTCCCATATTCCAGGTCTGGAGTAACTGATTGGTTCTATGAAGAGCAAAAGGTGTATCTACAATGATTTCTTTTACTTCTTCCGTACATGCTTCTCTTATGACCCTATAAAGCAGATCCTGGTCTCTATAAAGAAGATTTGGCGGAGTAACGGTGTCAGCTGCTGCAACAATATTATTCCATTTTTCTAATAATGATTCTAAATCTTCCTGAATCTCGGCTTCTGACTGATTTTCTGCTTCAGTTCTAATAATTACGCCAACTCCAGCAGGCTTAAGTAAACTAACTACAGATTTTAATCTTGCACGTTCTTTTACTGCAGTAATTTTACGGCTTACGCTGATTCCTTTTTCATCAGGCATAAGTACAAGAAACCTGCCCGGTAAACTTACGGCAGTTGTTACTCT
>DNSU01000008.1:8581-18137 GCA_003499585.1 Cyanobacteria bacterium UBA9579
AGTTGTTACTCTTGGTCCTTTATGACCAGTTGGTTCTTTTATAATTTGTACTAAAAGAGATTGTTTTGGAGTTAATTTGTCTTTTAATGCTCCTTTACCTGCAACGTCTGATGCATGCAAGAAAGCCATTCTGTCGCCGCCAACATTTACGAAAGCAGCGTCAATACTTGGCAGAATATTTTCTACCTGAGCTAAATAAACATCTCCTAATAACATATTTCCACGGTGGATAAAAAATTCTATTACCCTACCTTCTCCTGTTACAGCAGCTATGTTATCGCGTTCTGATACTATGATTGATTTGTTCATACTAAATTTTTTTCCTCGTTAAATATATAAACTTTTTTATAATTCTTAAACTTATGTTAGGTGATAATATCACCTAATTCTTTAAAATTGCCATCCAGCAATTTCTCCCTGACGATATTCCATTTAATATCGGGAGTTAAAAACTTAAGAAAATCATCCGGCCTTAACGTGCCATTTTGACCTGTCATTAAAATTAATTCCAATTTATAAAAACTATCTTCAACCACTTTAATAGTATTTATGTATGGTCTTATATCTATTAATTTTTTTAAGCCTTTACGTTTTTCTTTCTCAATCAAGATATTTTTTTTGGAAAGAATATCATTCACAATATACTTTAAGTCTATTTTTCTTATGGCCTCTAAGTCAATAGGGTCAGCTGAGTATTTTGCCCAATTGATCCTTGTATCAATGGCTTTTTCCTCTTTAGAAATTTTAACAATTCTTGATGCCTTAGAATTTTCAGGCAAAAATTGATTTAATTTTTCGAGTAATACGTTTTCTTGCATTTCTTCTATTAACTCTATATCCAAATATTCATCAAAACTTTCTACAAATAATGGCAGAGCCATTCCGATAGATATTTTGGGGGAAGGATTAAATCCTTGTGTAAAACTTACTTTTATTTCTGCTTTTCTGACAGCTCTATAGAGCATTTTTTGCCAGTCCAGATGAGAAATAAATTTCAAACTTCCTGTTTTTTGAAGTTGTAATCTGTATTTGTGTGTAGAGTCCTGATTGATTTTATTTTCATTCTTTAAAATTTTAATCTGTTCTTTTGATTTTATTATAGGCTCTTTTTTAAATGATTTACAGACGCCGCAGTTAGAACAGGACTCACCACAGGGAATTGATGTCTGATTGCTAATAGCTTTATTATATTCATCTTTTAACCAGTCTTTGTCAATTCCAACATTTATTATATCCCATGGCAGCTCAGATTCCAAACATATTTTTCTGGAGGCATATTCATCAAAATTTATATTTAGTTCTTCTGCTGTTTCATACCAGATTTTTTTATTGAAATGTTCATCCCACGCATCAAGATAAGACCCTTTTTTATGAACGATTTCTATTAATTTATTTAATTTTCTATCACCTCTTGCAAACACTGCTTCGAGCTGACTAAGGAATCTTTCGTGATAATTAAGCTTAACGCCTTTTAACTGTCTCACTTGTTCCTTTAAGTATCTTACTTTTTCGTTAATTAACTCTGGTTTATCCTGAGCACACCATTGAAACGGAGTAAAAGGCTTTGGTACAAAAATTGATACTGTACAGGTTATTTCAAGAACTTTATTAATGTTATTGCTTCTTCTTAGCTCATTTGCTTTATTTTTGATTCTGCCAAGCAGATTAATTATCTCATCAAGGTCTTCAAATGTTTCGGTTGGAAGGCCTACCATAAAGTATAATTTAACTTTATTCCAACCAGCTTCATAAGCAGACAAAATAGCATTTGATATCTGTTCTTCATTTAGATTTTTATTGATAACATCTCTTAATCTCTGGCTTCCTGCTTCCGGCGCAAATGTCAGTGTGCTTTTTCTGACAGACTGAACCTGATTTGCCAGCTCAAGACTGAAAGCATCCGCTCTTTGACTAGGTAATGAGATTGAAGCTCCTGTTCCGGCATGCCTTTGATTTAAAGCACAAACTAAGTCTTCTATGTTTGTATAATCATTTGAAGATAATGATAATAGTGAATACTCGTCATATCCTGTGCTTTTTAGTACTTTATCGGTTAAATCAATTATACTTTCGGGATCTCGTTCTCTGACAGGTAGATTTACAAAGCAGGATTGGCAGAATCGGCACATTCTTCCACAGCCGCGTCTGATTTCTATTACTGCTCTATCATGAACAGATGAAGAATAAGGAACCGGAAAACCCGTTGGATAATTATCATTTGCTAAATTTGAAATTCTTTTATTAATTTTTTGCGGGAAATTGTTATTAACAGGGGATGGTTTTGAGTAATCTTCATTGGTTTGATAAAACCTTGGAACATAAACCCCTTCTATTTTTTGCAGATTTATCAGGGTTTCTGCTCTGGTAATTTTATTTTGTTTTGAATTTCTTATTTCATTCAAAATTTCGACAAGAACTTCTTCTCCATCTCCAATAATAAATGCATCTATAAAATCCGTCAGGGGTTCAGGGTTAAAACATCCCGGCCCGCCGGCAATTGTTATAGGATCAGAATCCAGCCTGTCTTGTGATTTAACAGGAACCTGTCCCATTTCCAGCATTGCCAAAATAGTCGGATAGCTAAGTTCATACTGAAGTGAAAATGCTATAACATCAAACTCACTAAGGGGTTTAAGGCTTTCAACTCCATAAAGAGGTATTTGGTTTTCATTTAATTTTTCCCTAAAGTCTATCGCCGGTGCGTAAACTCTATCAGCAAGAAAATCATTGGACTGATTTATTATATGATATAAAATCCTGTGACCAAGATTAGAAATCCCAATTTCGTATAGGTCAGGAAATGCTATAGCGGTTTTAATTACAGCTGAATCCCAGTCTTTATTTAGACTGCCGATTTCTTGCCCTATATATCTTGAAGGTTTATTTACTTCTAATAAAACTTTATTAATTCTCTCCAACATATTTTGTTGGGATGGGATAACTTCGTTTGATAACACTATTTCTACTATGCCTTTATAAACTATTTTTCAGTTATGACTAATTAATTAGACGCAACAAAAGTATAAAAGTTTTAAATAAATTATTTATTTTTATATTTTCTTTCTACAGCTTTTATCGAATCTTACCATAAAAATTCAGGACTTTATAAATATTATGCAAGCTCGTGTGCATAATATTTATTGATCTCTATAATTTTTCCTTCTTTCTCATCATTGGTATAGGGCTTGAGAAACTCCAGAATCTTTTCTCCAGGTACTTTATAATTATATATAAATGGATATTCAGAATGTTTAACCATAACTTTCACAAGATAATGACATTCATCTGCACCTTTTGAAAGCTTTTCCTCGTCAAAATGTCTGCCATTTTCATCTTTTTTGACACAAATATAATAGAACCCATCGTCATTTCTAATAACCTTCTCATCATCAGAAATAGGCAACTGTTTTTTGTGTCTGGTAAATATATTTATAACTTTTTCATTTATTTTATCTGTCATATTCTTTTCTATCCCATAATCTTCCCCAGATTATTTTACTATATATCAAAATAGTTGTATATAATGTTAATTTTGTTAAAAGGAATGGGTTTCCAAAGGGTTTGGTTTATTTGCGCAAACGGATATACATGCTGGGCTAGAGTTAAAATACTGTTTTTTCAAATTCGATATTTTTATTCCCGGTTAATTTTTTGCGAAAAACAGGTTCTGCAATAATAGCAGTAAATACAGTAATTAAATCTTTTTCCCATTTGATGCCTGCATTACGAATATAAGTATCAACTATGCCTTCAAAATCAAAGGACTTCCTATAGGACATTTCAGCAGTTATAGCCTGATAAGAGTCGATTATTGATATAATTTGCGAACCCAGAGGAATCTGATCACCCTTTTTTCCTTTCGGATATCCTGAGCCATCTATATATTCATGGTGATTCTGTATTATTGGTATATAATCATCAAATACTTGAAGTGGACGTAGTATCTGCTCACACGCTATATAAGGATGTGCTTTAACTAATACCCACTCTTCAGGAGTTAATTTTTCTGATTTTTTAAATATATTTGGAGGAAAAGCAGTGTATCCAATATCGTGCAGCAATGAGGCCACTGCAATTCTTTCAATCTCATACCAGGGCAGATCAAGTTCTTTAGCAAGCAGGATTGCTCCTATTGTGACCTGAGCTGAATGCTGGGAAAGAAATTTATTATAACTGCAAATATTATTAACTAAATAGCTTAGATGGTTAAATAAACGTTCTTTATTGGGAACTTTAGGATTTTGAAGATTGTTTGTCCTAGGATTTATTGATAAATTTAGTTTATGGTCTCTTTTTATGCTTGAATTAATTGGATTAGCAGCATGTATTATTTCATCATAAACTAAACCATCTTGCGGGTATTGAGCTATACCTACATCTAACTCTATATATTCATTTAACTGTTGATTAATATCGTTAATTATTTTATTAATAGTTATAATGGCGAGATTTGTATTACTTTCGCCAAGAAAGGTGATAAACCTATTTTTTTGATCTAAGGTATAGCAATCTTTTTCGTGTTTAATGCTATTGTGGAGAATTTTTCCTATATATTCGGTGAAGTCTGTTTTTTTGTGGGCATAAGAATTGTCAGATAAAGAAAATTCCAGTACAAATACACAAAAGCCTTTATGGTTTTGCTGATAATGCTCAATTCTTTTTTCTATAACATATTTAAATTGTTCTAAGGGAATAGCGCCTGTTAATTGAGCTGGAGAATTTTTTTTATTCGAATTTAAACTCATTTTATTAATACAAACAGCCATTTTTATTGAGTAAATATAATTAGGGCAAAAAGCTTAAGAACATATTAACTACTTATTATACAAGACAGGGGCGATTTAGGATAGCAGGAAAGCTAATTTATATAGACGAGATTTAGGCATAAATTTCAATGATGTATTTATGTCTGAAGTGGAAAATTAAATTGCGGCCTTACATATTTAATAGTTTTCCTCTGACTTTATTTATTGCTTCATCGAGATTAGCCGGATTTTTAGCACCTGCTTGTGCAAAGTTAGGCTTTCCACCACCCTTGCCTTCGCACATTGTAGCAATCTCATTAACAATCTGACCTGCATTTACCCCTTTATCCATAAAGTTTTTTGATACTTTAGCGATAATAGAAACTTTACCATCAGATGCAGAGGCTAAGGTGACTATACTGTTTCCTAATTTATCCGATAAGTTTTCAACGGCAGTTCTTAATGCATCCGGGGCAAGTCCGTCTGCTCTTGAAAACAGCAGCTTACCATCGGGAATGTCCTGCGTTTCATTAATAAGCAAATCCGTTTTACTTTCAGCAATTACTGATTCTAAGGATTTTATTTGTTTTTGATATTGCTTTGTTTCTTCAATTAATTTATCAACTCTTGAAGATGCTTCAAGTGATGGGGTTTTAAGTACTTGTGCAATCTTATTCAACTCAGTTAAATGTGAATTTAAATAGGCAAGAGCATACTGACCGCATATAAGCTCTATCCTTCTGGTTCCTGCTGCTATAGCGCCTTCTGATAATATTTTACAGAGTCTGATTTCTCCTGTGGAACCTACGTGCGTGCCTCCGCAAAGTTCTTTGCTTATATCGCCAATTACTATTACTCTAACTTTGTCACCATATTTTTCATTGAATAAGCCTATTGCACCAAGTTCTCTTGCTTGATCAGGCGTTGTTTCAACAGTTTCTTTATGTAAATTCTGATTAATCCATTGATTTATAAGGTCTTCTACAGCATTTAGTTCGTCCTGAGTTAGGGCTCTATCAAACGAGAAGTCAAAACGTGTTCGGTCAGGAGTTACCTGAGAACCTGCCTGAACTACTGTTTCACCAAGAACTTTTCTAAGTGCAGCCTGGAGTAAATGTGCAGAAGTATGATGAATCATAATATCTTTTTTTCTGGTATCATCCACAACAGCTTGTGCCATATCATCCAGTTTTACTGTTCCTGTTAAGACTTTTGCTCTATGTATGAATAATTCATCGAATTTTATTGTATTTGTTACTTCAAGTTTAAAATTTTCACCTGCAATATGGCCAGCATCTCCGATTTGCCCACCGGATTCTGCATAAAACGGTGTTTTATTGAGTACTACTTCAATCTCATCACCCTGATTTGCGCTATCAAATCTTTCATTATTTTTAATAATAGCTTTTACAGTGGAATCATCCGATTTTGTGATGCAGTATCCAAGAAATACACTGGGGCCAACATTATTTAATGTCTCAACATAAATAAGATCATCCGTTAGTCTTACAGTTGCCTGAGCTTTTTTGGCTCTTTCTCTTTGCTCCTGCATTTCTATGTTGAAAGCTTCTTTATCTACAGAAATCCCTTGTTCTTCAGCAATTTCAATTGTTAATTCAAGAGGAAATCCGTACGTATCATAGAGTTTAAAAGCATCTTCACCTGAAATTTGTTTTTCACTAGTGTTTTTTACTTTTCCTATAATTTCATCAAGGAGAGATTCACCTCTGCCGATAGTCTGTTTAAATCTTTCTTCTTCCGCCTTTATCACGTTGATAATTTTTTCTTTGTTTTGCTCAAGCTCAGGATAGGTTTCTTTATAGTTATCAACGACGGTGTCTACCAGTTTATATAAGAACGGCAGTTCTAAGCCAAGAATTTTTCCATGCCTTAAAGCCCTTCTAAGTATCATTCTCAATACATAATTCCTGCCTTCATTGCCGGGAACTAATCCATCTGCAATGAGGAAGCATACACACCTTGCGTGATCTGTTATTATTCTTAAGCTAACATCGGTTCTTTTATTTTCTTTATATTTTTTACCTGACATCTGGCAAATTTGTTCAAGTATAGGGGAAAGAAGGTCTGTTTCAAATGTGGAGCACAAGTTATTTACTGCCATAGTAACTCTCTCAAGCCCCATGCCGGTATCAACATTTTTTCTCTCAAGTGGGGTAAAGTTGCCTTCTTCGTCTTTATTGAGTTCCATGAAAACAAGATTCCAGATCTCTACATATCTGTCACATTCACATGTTTCAATACTGCAATCAGTTCCACAGGAGTATTGCTCGCCCAGATCATAGTGAAGTTCAGTACAAGGACCGCAGGGACCTGTAGGGCCAGGAGGTCCCCAGAAATTATCTTTTTTGCCTTTTCTGATAATACGCTCTGCTGGTATTCCTACTTTTTTATTCCATATTTCAAAGGCTTCATCGTCAGTTTCAAAAATTGTAATCCAGAGTCTTGATTTATCGAGTTTCAGTTCTTCAGTAACAAATTCCCATGCCCATGGAATTATCTCTTCTTTAAAATAATCACCAAAGCTAAAATTGCCGAGCATTTCAAAGAATGTATGATGTCTTGGAGTTCTGCCGACATTTTCTATATCAGAATCTTTCCCGCCGGCTCGGGCACACTTTTGAACAGTTACTGCTCTTGGTGGCTCAGGAGGTTTTTCATATCCGAGAAAAATTGGAACGAATTGAAGCATGCCAGCTGGAGTAAGGAGTACAGTGGGGTTATCAGGTATTAAGCTGGAGCTTTTCACCTGTTTATGATTATGCTTTTCAATAAAGAAATTTATGAATTTTTTTCTGATATCTTTTCCTGTCATTTGAGTACTCATGTATTTATTCCTCTCTACATGTATAGATAGTCGGCTGATGGATATTTCAAATAATAAAATATCATAGTTTATTATTAATCAATAACAATTTTAGATATTTAACTGTTTTAAGTATAATAATAACTCAATTGTACAACAGTTGCTTGTGAGAATATAAATTAAATTTTGTCAGGATGGAAAGTATGCAATTAGGAACTACATCAAAACCTCAAATTAAAAGAGTTTCATTAAATACTATAAGCATGGGAAGTCCTATATACATAGCTGTAAAAAGAATTGCAGATATTATATTTTCTTTAGCAATACTATCTCTTACAGCACCCATAATGCTGATTTTAGTTGGCCTTATTAAGCTGGAATCCAGAGGACCTGCTTTATATCTACAAGAAAGAGTGGGTCAATTTGGAAAAGTTTTTAAAGTCTTTAAATTAAGAACAATGTATATTGATAAACCAGACATAGGCGGTGGTGTCAGAACTACTGACAATGACCCCAGAGTTACTAGAGTAGGTAAAATAATCAGAGGATGTTCGCTGGATGAATTTCCACAATTTATCAATATTCTAAAAGGCGAAATGAGCTATATTGGCCCAAGACCCATTTCTTTAGATGAGCATAATTTTGTAATGCAGTATCTGGAAAAAGAAAATAAGCCAATCCCACAGGGTCTTATTCACAAAGTCAAGCCCGGCATTACAGGATGGGCATTGCTTCATGGAAGAGAAAAAATTTCATATGAAGACAGATTTAAATTTAATGCCGAATATGAAAATAACATTTCTTTGCTGTTCGATTTTAAAATTTTCTTTTTAACTTTTAAAAAATATTTTTTCACTAATATCTTTGTATTGATTTTATTTTTAGCCATAACAGGTTTGGTAGTGGTCAAATTATGACTGATAATTATAGGTTGCACTATCGTCCTGAGCGCTCTTTTTCGTCATCTTGAGAGTAAAATCTCATGATACTTCACTCAGAATGACAGTGCCTCATTATTAATTAAATTAGAAATTGATAAATTTTTATCAGTCAGTTCTTAGCCACTACACATAAAGTTAATCGGTCTAGCTGGTGCTAACTGTAAAATGAAACATTAATACTTTACATTTAATCAACATGAATCTTTTAATCTTGGTAATCCTTTTTATTAGTAATAATTAAATGTTAGTATGAATTAAGCATAAGCTTTATAGATTGGAGCGAATGCAGGGTATAAATACAAATAGTACACTTCATTCGAGGTGTACTATTTGTATTATTCTATCTTAATTGTAATTTATTTCTTACCTTTACCAGGTTTAGAATCTTCACTATCAAATATATTCTGTGATAATTCTATGCTTACTGGAGCTGAGATTACAGGAGCTTCGTATACAGGAGCTGAGATTACAGGAGCTTCATATACTGGAGCTGAAATTACAGGAGCTTCGTATACAGGAGCTGAGATTACAGGAGCTTCATATACTGGAGCTGAAATTACAGGAGCTTCATATACAGGAGCTGTTTCAACTACTGGAGCTGGTGTATCGTATACTGGAGTTGAAATTACTGGAGCAGGAGCTGCCTGTACTGGAGCTGAAATTACTGGTGTTGTTTCTATAGCTGAAGGAACAGGTGTGCTGGTTTCTTCTGATTTAACTTCTTGTGATAATTTAATTTGATCTTCTATTTCTGCACGATTGTTAATAATAAAGTAATTGATTATATTTGTGCCGCCACTTAATTCTAGGCTGTTTGTATTATTATAGTCTTTAACCGCTTCATCTGCTTCATTAGAAGTGCTTATAGGTGCAGCTAATTCAACATCTTTTTCTACGATTGCACCTGTTTCTGTTTGTGTAACAACTGTTGCTTGAACGTTAACACTATCAGCTACGTCATATTTGCCTTTATTACCTTTTGAATCATTATTAGTTTCTACTGGAGCAGGAGCTGCCTGTACTGGAGCTGGAGCAACTTGTTGAAC
>DNSU01000191.1 GCA_003499585.1 Cyanobacteria bacterium UBA9579
AAAAGGGCTGATGCATTGGATCTCAAAGGTGATTTAAAGCCTGACATGGCAAGTTTAACACTTAGTTCTTTAAATTTTCCCAAATGCGCCAGTTCTAACAGCCCTGACATGATTATAAAACTTGCAGACAAAATGCAGCAAAATGGCATTAAACCCGAGCTTGAAGTTTTTGATCTTGGAATGGTCAATTATGCTGAATATTTAATCTCAAAAGGCTTATTGGAGCCTCCGTATTATTTCAATATTATTCTTGGCAATATAGCAACAGCACAAGCAAAAATGCAGCATCTCGGGCTGATCGTTTCTGAGTTGCCCGATAATTCAATCTGGTCCGTTGGGGGAATTGGTGTCAGTCAGAAAAATATGAACTTACTTGGAATTATTGCAGGAGATGGCGTAAGGATCGGCATAGAAGATAATATCTGGTTTGATGATGATAAGGCTGTGCTTACTACAAATTCTTTGTTAATTGATAGGGTAGTAAAAATGTCAGAGCTTACAGGTAGGCAGATTGCAACTCCCCATGAAACGAGAGGACTATTAGTGTTATCTGAGTTTGTCATAGCTGTTAATTAAACCTCCTGTTTGGCATGTTGTACTAGCCTTACTGGCTAATCTTTTCTGATTTTTTATATAAATATGGCAATTCTATTTATAGTTTTTATTTAATATCATCAGAAGTATATAAGAAGGATAATAATAATGATATTTAATACAGATGTTATAAGATTTAGTGGCCTAGCTGCTCAAGCACAAAACAAGCGTATAGATAATTTGCCAAAATTACAACCATTAGAGCAGGATACTGTAAATTTTAGCGGTTTATTTGCTCCAGGCAAAGAAATGAAAGAGCTTTTTAAAACTGGATCTGATGATAAGAAATTTATTAACTAATAAAGAAGCAGGGGATTGCCTCAGAATATGGTGAAATACAGGCCCAAGTCTATTTGAGGATAAAGACTGTAAGTATTCCTTACCATTTTCGCTTCTATGTTTCAGATTTTTATTTTTTATACAAAAGATTGCCAATTACCAGCTTAGTTTTTCATTTTCATCAATGAATATGTAAGACTAGAGCGGGTTATTGCAATACATCCTGTTAGAGTAGTTAATAATCGGATTAATTTGATATAGAGAAATAAGAAAATAAAAAATAAAAAATAATAGATTTTTTACGAAATATAGATAAAAAAATGGAGAATATAAAAGTGCTTGAACAGTTATATCGTTATATAGCCCATGGCTACTCGTTATTCCCGGTTCATTCTGTAAAGGATTCCAAATGTACCTGTGCAAACAAGGATTGTAAAAGTATAGGTAAACATTCTAAGACATATAACGGACTTATGAATGCTACAAATAATATTAAAACAATAAAAGAAATGTCGAATTTGTGGATTGATTCAAACATAGGAATAGCAACAGGCAGAGTATCAGGAATAGTGGTTCTGGATGTTGACCCTAGAGATGACGGAGATGAGTTGTTAAGAGTTCTTACGGCACAATATCAGGACTTACCCAGGACTGTAACAGCATTAAGCGGAGGTGGCGGGCTTCATTATTATTTTAAATATCCTGAATCAGGTATTATGAGTAGAAATGCTTTTAGATCAGGGCTGGATTTTAAAAGTGATGATGATTGGATAATAGCGCCTCAGAGTATTCATAAAAGTGGGCAGACTTATAAATGGCAAGAAGGTTTTAGCCCTAGCGATATACCTCTAGCTCTTTTGCCTGAATGGTTGCATAATTTAATAACAAGCTAAAATTGTAATAAAGCCTCCTAAATTATTAGGAGGCTTTATTGTTAGTTACGTGAATCAGGCTAATTTATATTTTTTTAGTTTCATCTACAACCTTAATTAATGCTTCAACAGCATCGAGTGGAAGGGCGTCCATGCCCTTTTTCTCTGTATCTCTTGATTCAATGAATCTGATTCTGTCATGCATTCTTGCGATAAACTGTTCTTTGTATTCTTGATTTTGAAGGTTTGTATCAAAATCTTCGAGTTTCATTATTTCAATATCTGAGAATTGCTCCCATCTCTCAAATTTTGCTGTACCTTCAACGATAGCTTCAATAACACCAAGGGTATGTTTAGGCTGAACTTTTTTACCCATGAATGTACCTGTATTGAGGATATAGCAATCTACACCATCTTCTACTAATTTTTTGAATCTGGAATAATCCATTTCAAGAGGATAGGTTCTGAATGGGTTAGCATATGGCTCAACTACAAGGGCGTTAGGATCAACACCAGCAGCTAGTCTTTCAGCTGCTGTTCTCTTTGTAGCTAATGTTGCACCCATTGCTGAACCTAATGAAGCTCCACTTAGTTTTAATACAGGTGGAATGGTTGGATCCTGCATTAACCAGAAAATAGCATTAATAGGTTCATTTACTCTATCAACCCTGTTTGGTGACCAGAGTTTTGATTTTACTGCACGGCCGTTGCCATTTCTGATATCTTCGGTAACCGGATAGAGTTTACCGTCTTCATATCTGATAGCACCGTTGTTTTGAAGGGTGAGGATGAATTTATTATCTTCACTGCCCATTGGATAGTCCTGGGTTTTATCAAAATATGCAGGCTCAAGTGCAATGGAATATTTATCCTGTACGTTAATGATAAAAGCATCATCATGAAGCACTGTTATATCATATTTATCATTGTGTCTTGCGTGTGTAATTGTTGATTTTCCTGATCCTGATAAGCCAAATACAGCAACAGTATATTTTTTATCATTTTTAAGGTTGTATCTTTTTAATCCGCCGTGGCAGGATGCATAGCCGTTTCTTGCTGCTGCACCCCATGCAAGGGTAAGAGTTCCTTTTTTATGCTCACCGAAGTATCTCATACCAAGTATTGCTGCACAGTTATTCTTTGGATCAAAGAATGTTAAGCCGTATGGATAGTCAGGATGAGTCCATTCGGGATCTGAGAATAAGTAAATATCTCCTTCAGGTACTTTTCTGGAATTTCTGTACATTTCGCTATAGAATTCATTGATGTACTGGAAGTTTAACATCCAGCTGTACATTACGTTTTCAAAGCCTTCTGGAATTAGAAGGTGAGCTTTCATCATAAAGTCTTCTTCTAAACCGACTATTGATTCAGCATGATACATTAACCTGTCTCTTGTACAATAAACAGCTTCTCTGATTATTGGTAAAAGCTCTGACATATTACAGTCCGGTTCTCCAACAATCTTACGAGCAGCCGCACATCTTCCAACAACTGTACCATCATTGAATAAAAGCATGTTTGCTTGCTTTGGAAGACCTTGCTTTTCTGGTTCGTAAACTGGCATGCCATCCAACTCGATTGTGCCAGGGCTATCTTTAGCGAGCTTATATGCTTCAGATACAGTGTAGATAGTTTCTACGTTATTTCTAAAGAAGCCTGTTTGGATGGTTGCCCTTGATGCAGAAGTAATTTTTTTGAACTCTTCTGAATTTGTATAGTTCTCAATTGAACCCATGCTCTTCTCCTTTGCTTAATAATCTCTATATACAAGTTAAGTATTAACCGACTAAAGCTAATAAGACACCGGCTGCAACTGCTGATCCTATAACCCCTGAAACATTTGGTCCCATTGCGTGCATTAATAAGAAGTTATATGGATTTGCCTCAAGTCCGACTTTATTGGCGACTCTGGCAGCCATTGGAACAGCGGATACTCCTGCAGCTCCAATTAAAGGATTGATTTTTTCTTTTGATAATAAGTTCATAACTTTAGCAATTATTATTCCTGCAGCTGTGCCTAAGCTGAATGCAATTAAACCCAATATTAGGATTCCGATTGTTTCCCATCTCAGGAATTGATCTGCGGATAGTTTTGATCCAACTGTTAAACCTAAAAGGATTGTTACTATATTAATAAATTCATTTTGTGCAGTTTTAGATAACCTTTCTACTACTTTTGACTCTTTTAACAGATTACCAAACATAAGTGCTCCAATTAGAGGGGTTGCATCTGGAATAAAGAGTATACATAAAGTAAGAACAACAAGTGGAAAAACAATTTTTTCACGTTGTGATACAGGTCTTAACTGTTTCATTTCTATTTGACGTTCTTCTTTAGTGGTAAGAAGTCTCATAATTGGTGGTTGGATAATTGGCACAAGTGCCATATATGAATATGCAGCTACTGCAATAGCACCTAACAGATGAGGTGCAAGTTTTGAAGTTAAGAAAATTGCAGTAGGGCCATCAGCTCCACCTATAATACCAATTGATGCAGCTTCTCTTAATCCAAACTCAAATCCAAAGAAATGAGCCAGAGCTAAAGCTCCAATTAGTGTGGCAAATATGCCAAACTGAGCAGCAGCCCCCAGTAAAGCTGTTTTAGGGTGAGCAATCAACGGACCAAAGTCTGTCATAGCTCCGACACCTATAAAAATAAATAAAGGAAATAATCCTGTCGCGATTCCAAATCCATAAATTATGCCCAGAAATCCGTGTGGGCCTGCTATATCAGCAATAGGAATATTGGCAAGAATTCCACCAAAGCCGATAGGTAAAAGCAGCAATGGCTCAAATTGTTTTTTAATTGCCAGCCATATTAGCAGGAAACTGACCATAATCATGATAAGTTGTCCTAATCCCATTGCTGAAAATCCAGTTGAACTATATAAATCTTGTAATGATTGTGTTATGTCCATTGTTCAGCTCCTTTAGACTAATCGATCCATACTAATGTTTGGCCTGTTTCTACGTTGTCACCAGCTGAAACTGCAATGGATGATACTGTACCGGCTTTTGAAGCTTTAATTTTAGTTTCCATCTTCATTGCTTCAAGTACCAGCAATGTTTTTCCTTCTTGAACACTATCACCAACATTAACATTAACTCTTAAAACAGTTCCCGGTAGTGGTGCTTTAACTGCAACAGCCTGTGAGGTTGCAGCCTGACTCTTGTCAGATGGAACTAATTTAGGTTCCTGTATACCTTCTTTAACATCAATTGTGTAGGCTTTTCCATTAACTTTTGCCTGATTTCCGTCAATTACCACAGCATAATTTTTATCATTAACTGTTACTGTGTAGCCTTCAGCTTGTGTTGCTTTAGATTCTTTAGGTTTTGCCACTTTTCTTACATTTACTGTTGCTTCACCTTTCAGGAATGCAATGCCCTTTTCCTTGCAGGTTGATGCGATAAATATATTTTCATCTGTTTCAGGTAAATTAGCAGCTTGTAGCATTTTTTTAGCAGCTTCAACACCTTTTTTAGGGTCTTCATCATTAATTTCAAGAGGATTTCTGGTTGTTGGGTCCATTCCTAATTGTTCTGAAGCTATTTTTACTATCTCAGGATCTGGTGGAACCGGAGTTTTTCCAAAATAACCAAGCACCATTTTTCCATATCCATCAGCAATTTTTTGCCATGGACCAAACATTACATTATTAAATGCCTGTTGGAAATAGAATTGTGAAACCGGGGTTACGGATGTACCAAACCCGCCGCGTCTTACTACTTCACTCATTGCTTTAATTACTTCAGGATATTTATCCAAGATATTATTGTCTCTCATCATTTGAGTATTAGAAGTTAATGCACCGCCAGGCATTGGTGAGAATATGATAAGCGGATCAACTGCTAATGCTTCTGGTGGCATGAAATAATCTTTCATGCACTCTTTAAATACTTCTTCAGCTTCCAGGATTTTGCTAATATCTTCAATTCCTTCGAGTTCATATTCTGATCCTCTCAAGGCATGCCACATAGTGATAATATCAGGTTGTGAAGTGCCTCCAGAAACAGGTGCCATCGCAAGGTTTATGGTATCAGCACCGGCATCAAGAGCAGCTTTATATGAAATAACACTTGTACCAGCAGTTTCGTGTGTATGGAAAGTAATTCCTGTTCCTTCAGGGAGCATTTTTTTAGCCAGTTTAATTGTTTCATAAACTGTATAAGGCGTTGATGTACCTGATGCATCTTTAAAACAGACTGAATTAAATGGAATCTCTGCATCCAGAATATTTCTCAAAACCTGTGAATAGAATTCAGGAGTATGAGCACCTTCACATCCTGGTGGTAATTCCATCATTGTAACTGTTACTTCATGCTTTAGTCCTGCATCAACTATGCATTTGCCGCTGTATATAAGGTTTTGAACGTCATTTAATGCATCAAAGTTTCTGATTGATGTAGTTCCATGCTTTTTGAATAATTCGGCATGGAGCTTAATAATGTCACTACTTTGGGATTCCAGGCCTACAACGTTAATACCTCTGGCGAGAGTTTGCAGTTCAACATCGGGACCCACGGCTTTTCTGAACGTATCCATCATTTCAAAAGCATCTTCATTACAGTAAAAATATAATGATTGGAAACGCGCACCGCCGCCTGATTCAAAATGTCTTATACCAGCTTCTTTTGCTGCTACTATTGCCGGTAAAAAATCTTTGGTAATTGCTCTTGCTCCATACACGGATTGAAATCCATCTCTGAAGGAGGTATCCATTACTTTAATTATTTTCTTACTCATAATTTATCCTTTAACATACGCATTTACTGCTGCTACCACTATTGCTATTTCCTCATTTCGTTCAACAGCTTGTTCAAGCTTGCATTGTTGTTGAACTTCTTCTGGAAAATAATTGGAAATTAACTGTAAAACTCTTGCTGTACCGTTCATTGATATAATCATTATGATTAGGAATGTAGTCACCACTGACATGCCGATTACCATCAATACTAGACCCTGCATTATTAAACTGGTGTCATCTACAGGCATAAGAGGTCTCCTATCGTTACTGTGCTTTCTTCCATATTGCTTTTAACTATTATTAAAGAACCATCGTCATTGATTCTTGTAGCTGTTCCATCATTCTTTGAGTGTGGCATATTTATTACTACTTTGCGGCCAAGGAATGAGCTTCTTTGTTGAT
>DNSU01000199.1:0-143 GCA_003499585.1 Cyanobacteria bacterium UBA9579
TCAGCCCACGCTGGCAAGATTTTACGTAAAAATTAAACAAACAATGAGCTTGGCATTGCATGTTTAAAAAAGTCGATAAAAATTTGGGGCCAAATGGCTACTAGATTGTGGCCGTTTGGTCACTAAAAACTATGCTATACTAA
>DNSU01000199.1:199-2817 GCA_003499585.1 Cyanobacteria bacterium UBA9579
CACTAAAAACTATGCTATACTAATACAAATAGTATTCTTGTCATTCCAGACTAAAACTGTAGCCAAATGGTCACTAAAAATTTATAAAAGTCAAAATGCTCAATAATCAAATCAGGCAAGCATTAAAGCGAAATCAAAAAGGTGCAAAACAGGTGCAAAAGGGTTGCAAAAACGCATAAAATTTAACAACTAATTAATAAGAATTGAATAACATAATATAATATATAGATATGTATAAATAGTAGAAGCGAAATTGAAAAATTGAATACTTTAATACAGGAAAAAATTGAATATCTTATAGAATATTTCTGGGACTCAAATGAAGGTTTGATCGTATTAAATGACCAGAATGATCTAGTTTATATTAATACCTGTGCGCAAAAGTTATTAGGGTTGAAAACTGCTGATAACATATCTTCAATCGAGCATTGTTTTAGCTTTGATGTGTGCATATTGAATGAAGATGATATAGTACTTCATAATCCAATATTAGAAGCTGTTAATGCAAAGGAAAAATTTAAAACCGAATCTCTTTATCAGATTTCGCAGGATCAATTCAAAAAAATAATTATACGAAGCTATAGTATAGAAGATCATAAAGTTCTTATATTTTCAGATTTGTCAGTGCAAATAGAGAATGATGAGCTCAAGGAAAGTCAGGATAAATACACGAATAAAATAGCTGAACTTGAAAAAGATAATAAAGAATACTCAACTTTAAGAGAGCGTGCTGAGTCACAGGCGATAAGAGTGGGGTTAATCAACAGAATTTCAACATCAATTCGTGACACTCTGGATACGGAAGAAATAATAAAAACTACTATTAATGAGATTTCCCAAACTCTTGGAGTGTATAAAGGAATCTTCGCCAAATATGACAAAAATACGGATAAATTAACAATAAAACAGGAATGGCATATTAATAATCAGGCTCAATCAGAAAAAAAAGAGCTGGAAATTGATACTTATATAAAAACATCTATTTTAAATCATACTTCTCAAATATCTATAAATACCAGTTCACCAGAATTACAGGAAGCTAATACGGAAAATTCAAAACCCAGACTTGTGGTTCCTGTGATATATCAAGGTGAAATATTTGGTATAATATTGTTGTACCACATAAATAGCAAAAGAATATGGCACACGGAAGAAGTCAGCTTGGTTGAAGGACTATGTGCTCAGGTAGCATCAGCTATTTATCAGGCATCATTATTTGAAAAAGTTGAGAACCAGAGAAAAGAGCTTGAATTAACGTTAACACAGTTAAAAGAAGCCCAGACTCAATTAATACAGTCAGAAAAAATGGCTTCTCTGGGTAAGCTTGTGGCAGGTGTGGCTCACGAGATCAACACCCCAATCGGATCGATCAGCAGTAATATAGATATGCTGGTGAAATATACCAGAAAGCTAAAAGAGCAAGAATCAGATAATCATAAACTGGGTTCAATATTCACTGTATTAGATGATATTAATGCCATAAATACAGAGGCTATAAGACGTATTAATACAATTATCAAGTCATTAAGGAACTTTGCCCGACTAGATGAAGCAGAACTTAAAAAAGTAGATATCCATGAGGGAATACAGAGCACCCTTATGCTTATAAATCACGAAATCAAGAATCGAATCAAAATAATAGAAGAATATGGAAATCTACCGGCTGTTGAATGTTACCCGAATCTTTTGAATCAGGTTTTTATGAATATTCTGGTTAATGCATATCAGAGTATAGACAACGAAGGCACTATAACGATTAAAACTGATATTAAGGATAACAAAGTACAGATAACAATTTCAGATACCGGCAAAGGCATAAGCCAGGAAAACTTGCCTAAAATATACGATCCGGGATTCACAACCAAAGGTGTAGGAGTAGGAACCGGATTAGGATTATCCATATGCTATCAGATAGTTGAGAAACATCAGGGCACTATTTTGGTTAATAGCCAGACTGGTTTAGGTACAGTGTTTATAGTAGAAATTCCACTCAGGCAGAATTTTTAAAATGTTAAGAATTCGATGAAAGCAGAGAGACTTTTTATAACTTTGTATTTCATTAGAATAAAAAAATAGTTATTAATATATGTTAAGTATTGTAACAGAACTGAATAAATTACTTGAAAATATGTTATTATTATATCTATATTGAGTGTCATTTTTACCCTTAATAGTTCGTAATGTAAATATAGGAAAAACAAATGTAAACAAAAGTTAATCACGTCACCTCAAAAAGGCAATTCTCAAAAACAAATTGTTTTTTAATAATTGGAAGTAGTTTTAATTTTTTATGCTTGAGATTGGAGGTGGCTTGTATGTAACGTGAAGGGAAACTGGAGGAAGTTCATAAAATGAGCATTAAAGTAAATAATAGAAAGAAAAAAAGCGAAAAAACATTTGAAGAATTAATTCATGAATTACAGCACAGTAATTCTGAAAAAGTTCGCTACAACGCTGCAAGAATGCTAGGAGAATTAAGCGATTCCAGAGCTGTTGAGCCTTTAATCGATGTATTAAAAAATGATAAAAATGGTTCAGTAAGATTATACGCAGCTCGTGCACTCGGTGAACTCGGTGATGTTTCAGCTACTACTCCTCTTATAGAATCACTTAGAGAT
>DNSU01000199.1:2877-3529 GCA_003499585.1 Cyanobacteria bacterium UBA9579
TAGAATCACTTAGAGAAGATAGAAACGTTGACGTTAGAGTTCGTGCAGCTCGTGCACTTGGTCGTTTAGGTGGTGCAGAAGTAGTTACACCTTTAGTAGAAGCTTTAAGTGATGAAAACAGCCAAGTTTGTATTACAGCTACAGACGCTCTTATAGAAATCGGCGCAGTTGCAGTTACCGCTTTAATCGAATCATTAAAACATGACAAAGTTAATGTACGTTGTGACGCAACAAGAGCTCTTGGTGAGCTTGGTAATACAGACGCAGTTGAACCAATTATCGCAATGCTTAAGGATGAATGGGTAAACGTAAGAATTTACGCAGTTACATCACTCGGTAAATTAGGCGATACAACAGCAGTTCCAGCACTTATCGAAGTACTTAAAAATGCAGAAGAAAATGAATTAGTAAGAGCTGGCGCAGCAGCTGCATTAGGCGTTCTTCGTGACCAAAGAGCATTATTACCACTTAGAGAACTTATCATGACAGCTGAAGAATTAGGCGAATTAGAAGACACCGCTTTAAAAGCATTCAAAAAAATCATGGCTGCAAATTGGCAAAACGTTCCAGGCGCTACAAACAAAAAAGCAACCTGTAGCAAGTAAGAACAGCTAATCAGCTATTTAATGAAAATCAAATATCCTATACAAAA
>DNSU01000205.1:0-1325 GCA_003499585.1 Cyanobacteria bacterium UBA9579
GTCACCGCATTTCAAAGGCTCCTCCAATAACATTCCCCTAAAGCTTGTGAAATAAAGCACTACTTTTAATTATTGTATATGTTTTAAAAGATAAGGTTCAGCAAATATCCTGTAATTATTATCAGGCTCAGCAAAACACCTATATAAGCAAGCAATAAAGGTAACTTCAAGGCTTTTTTCAGTATTAGTAATTCTGGAATTGATGTAGCAGTAACAGCCATTGTAAAGGCTATCAGTGTCCCTATTGGCAAGCTGTTATTGATAAAGATCATTAATAAAGGTAAAGCTATGCTTATATTGATATAGAAGAACATAACCATTAATACAGCTATCAGCACAGCGAATGGATTATTGAATCCGACATATTTTATTATGGCCTCAGCCGGGATATAACCCTGTATTATAGTAGCAATACCTATTCCTATAAGAATATATAGCCAGAAACTTTTAAAAAAGCTAAATGATTTATTTTTAGCTGCAATAAGTACTCTTTTAAGGCCTTTCTTTTCTTCTTTCATATTAATTTTGGCCTTATTTTCCCTGATAAGAGGCTGAATATGATTATCCAGCTTAAATAAACCAATTAATATACTTCCGATAAAGCCTATAGCTATACCTATAGCATAATAAATAAAAGCAACTTTAAAACCGAATATACTCCAAAACAATGCAAAAGCTAATTCATTGGTCATCGGTGCTGTTATTAGATAAGTAAATGCAATGCTAGTGGGTATGCCTGCTTCTAAAAAACCTACAAAAACCGGGATAACAGAAAAATCTTCAACCGGAGTAATAACAGCAAGAAAGGAAGATATAATATTCCCTACTCCAACTTTCTTGCCGCTCAGGATTCTTTGGGTTTTTGCAGGGGTAATAACTTCTCTAATTAAGCCGATAATAAACCCAATAATCAATATTAGTATGTAAACTCTGAGCGTATTGTATATAAAAAACTCTAATCCTACAGCCAGGCTTGATGATAAAGGCAAGCCCAGAATCTTATACACAAAAAAATTGACTAATAAATCAAGAAATTCAAACATAACTAGAATTTATTAGTCGATTAACAACTTAATAACAATGTCTATTTAGGCAGTTTAGAGAATAAAGTTAAACAAATACCCTGTAAATATTATTGCTGCAGTTATTATTGATACGAATATTATCAATAAAGGCAATTTAAGCACTCTTTTCAGGATTAGCAGCTCAGGAAAAGAAATCGCAGTAACTGCCATAGTAAAGGCTAAAACTGTGCCTATAGGCAATCCTGCCTCTACAAGAACTACGGAAAGGGGTAATATTCCTGCGCAATTACCGTATAAAGG
>DNSU01000205.1:1396-11719 GCA_003499585.1 Cyanobacteria bacterium UBA9579
AAGGAACCCCTAATACGACTGCAAGCGGCACGGCAAAAAGATTATCAGCTCCAGCATATTTCATCAGGAATTCAGTCGGGACATAACCATGAAGAAAAGCCCCTATCCCAACGCCTATAATGACATAAATCCATATTTTCTTAAAAATACTAATAGCACTGTCTTTTGCTTGTTCAAGCCTGTTCTTAAAATCTTTATTCTCGCCTGAAGCACAGCAGGAAGTGGCAATTTTTGTCTCAAAAACAAAGGATTCTATATACTTATCCAAATTTAATAACCCTAATATCATGCCGCCGACTATGGCTATAATAAGTCCTGAAAAAATATAAATAGCAGTAATCTTAATACCAAACAGACCCCAGAGAATAACAATAGCGACTTCATTAATCATAGGTGCTGCAATCAAGTAAGAAAATGTAATCCCCAATGGAATTCCTGCTTCTACAAATCCTATAAATAAAGGCACGGCAGAACAGGAACAAAATGGCGTTACAACACCAAGAGATGCCCCAAGGAAATTCCCTACACCAGTTCTTTTACCGCTTAGAAATTTTCTGGTTTTCTCAGGAGTAAAGAAACTCTTAACCATTCCTATAATAAAAGTTATTATCAGGATTAAAATAAATATTTTCAGAGTATCATATATAAAGAAATTTAAAGCCTCAGCGATATTTGTACCATGTGAGAGCTTAAAAACATTATAAACAACAAAATCTGCCAAATCCTGCAAAGGCTTAAATACATCAACCATGTTTTATTTCTCCAACATTCTCTTGATTTCTTCGGGTTTTAAAACTTTTCCGGTACTTTTTACTTCACCATTGATAACAAGAGCAGGAGTCATCATTACTCCATATTGCATAATTTCTTTAAAATCATCAATTTTTTCAATATTTGCTTCTATATTTAATTCCTGAACAGCTTTTTGAGTATTTTCCATTAGTTTTTTGCAGTTAGTGCAACCACTGCCTAGAATCTTTATATCCATTATTTTACTCCTTTATATGAATCTAATAATTCCTGCTGATATTTAAGGTTTTCAGAAATTACATTATCAAAACAATTAAAAAAATCATCCAAACAGCCACATTTAAGACTATAAAATACGTTTAATCCGATTTTTCTATCTTTTATTAACCCGTTACTCTTTAATATGCCAAGACTCTTAGAAACATTTGACTGCTCTTCACCTGTAATTTCTACAATTTCACTGACAGTCTTTTCACCATTCCTAAGGCAATCAATAATCATTAACCTTGTAGGATTTGCTAAGGCTTTAATTATCTCTGTTTTTAGCTTATAAAATTCTTTATTCATGATTTATCCAAATCCATATTACTATATTGCAATTTTATCATATAGTAATATATAATCTCAATAGCAAACTGTTTATTAGTTTGAGTTTATTAAAAAACTTTAATATGTTAGGAGTTTTTATGGAATTTGACATAAAGGAAACTGTAAAAGAGTTTTATGGCGGTATTGCAAGTGATGTCAGCAAAGGTAAAAAATCCTGTTGCGCTTGTGATGAGATTAGCAAAACTTCAAGAATATACGATGGTGCAAATTTAGATGAATTGCCAATAGAAGCTATTAATGTTTCTTTAGGCTGTGCTAATCCTCTGGTATTTGCCGGTTTAAAAGAAGGTGAAACTGTTCTTGACTTAGGCAGCGGCGGCGGTATTGATGTATTAATGTCTTCAAAATATGTAGGAAAGACAAGCAGGATTTATGGTCTTGATATGACTGATGAAATGCTTGCACTTGCTAATAAAAACAAAGAAAAAATGGGCGTAACTAATGTAGAGTTTATTAAGGGATACATTGAAAATATTCCATTACCTGATAAAACTGTAGATGTTGTTATTTCAAATTGTGTAATAAATCTGTCAGAAGACAAGAAAAAAGCACTTTCAGAGGCGTGCAGGGTTTTAAAAGATGGTGGAAGATTAGCCATAGCTGATGTTGTATCACTCAGAGATGTTTCCCCTGAGCTCAAGAAACAGGCAGAATTATGGGCTGGCTGTATAGCAGGCACTATATCTATAGAAGAATATACAAATATTCTAAAAGATTTAGGATTCAAGAATATCCAGATTGAACCCGTTCATGTCTATACCAAGTCTATAATTGAGAGTTTAATGGAAGAAAAACAATCTCTGGATCTGGATTTACTTGACGGTGCTTTTGCCGGTGCACATATCAAGGCAGTTAAGTAATTTAATTATAAAAGGAGTAATAATATGTCAGGCAAAGCCACCTGTGGATTAAATTTTCTTGATCGAAACTTAACTTTATGGATATTTTCAGCAATGGCCCTTGGTATTGGTCTGGGTTATTTTATTCCTGGAATAGAGTCTTTTATTAACCGTTTTCAAGTTGGCACAACCAATATTCCTATTGCTATCGGACTTATTTTAATGATGTATCCTCCTTTAGCAAAGGTTAAATATGAAGATTTGCCTCTAGTTTTTAAAGATACAAAGGTTCTTGGCCTTTCATTGTTTTTAAACTGGATAATTGGGCCTGTATTGATGTTCATACTTGCTGTTGTGTTTTTATCAGGCTATCCGGAATATATGGTAGGCTTGATCTTAATTGGCCTTGCTCGCTGTATTGCCATGGTAATTGTATGGAATGCACTGGCTGAAGGGGATGGAGATTACTGTGCAGGGCTTGTTGCATTTAACAGTATTTTTCAGGTTCTATTCTATAGTGTTTTTGCATGGTTCTTTATTACTGTCCTGCCTCCTTATTTTGGCCTGGAAGGTGCTATTGTTCACGTTGATACAAGGCTTGTAGCAGAGAGTGTGTTTATTTATCTTGGAATCCCTTTTATAGCCGGTTTTATAACACGTCATTTTGCCATTAAACAAAAAGGTTTTTACTGGTACAGTAATAAATTCATCCCTGCTATAAGCCCTATAACGCTTATAGCATTACTATTTACTATAGTCGTTATGTTTAGCCTAAAAGGCAATCTCATTGTACAGATTCCGATGGATGTGGTAAGAATCGCCATTCCTCTGTTAATTTATTTTGTACTTATGTTCTTATTTAGCTTTGTAATGAGTAATAAACTTGGTGCAAACTATCCAAAGTCAGCATCATTATCTTTTACTGCTGCAAGTAATAATTTTGAACTGGCAATAGCAGTTGCAATTGCAGTTTTTGGAATAGGATCAGGGGTGGCCTTTGCTGCTGTAATAGGGCCTTTGGTTGAAGTTCCTGTTCTTGTTAATCTGGTAAATTTATCTTTATGGTTTAAGAAAAAACTCTTTGGCTTAAGTTAAGGGGATACGTAATGAAAAAGAAAGTTCTGTTTTTATGCACAGGCAATTCCTGCCGTTCTCAGATGGCAGAAGGATTATTAAATCATTATTACAGTGATAAATATGAAGCTTATAGTGCAGGAACCAAACCTTCTATAGTAAATCCAGGTGCTGTTAAAGCAATGAACGAGCTGGGGATAGATATATCCAATCATAGATCAAAGCATGTTGATGAGTTTTTGGGCGAAGGTATGGATCAGGTTATTACTGTTTGTGATAATGCAAAAGAATCCTGCCCCGTATTTCCTGCTAAAACAAAGTATACCAACTGGAGTTTTTATGATCCTGCTGATGCTATTGGAACAGAAGAAGAAATCCTTGCTGTTTTCAGACAGGTACGTGATGAAATAAAACATAAGATTGATTCTGAATTATAGCTGATTTCTCAATGAAATCTTTTTTAGAGCCTGATATTTTCATATGTAAGAGCCTGTATAGTTAAAAATATAAAAATCAAGATATAGAATCTTTTACAGGCTTGCTTTATGGACTGCGGTTAAAATTGCAAGCGAGCAGCAAAGCTGCACCATTAAGCTCATCAATCTTGATATTAAGACTATGATTATAGAGTTTAGAAAAGGTGACCGTGTCACCCGATTCAATTTTAATAAGACAGCTTCTAAGACAAGCTGTTAAGAAAACATTAATATTGACAGTTAATAGCAAAAACCAGCTTATAATTGATTTTGAAAACAGGAGGAAAATATAATGTTTAGCCAAAGAATGCAGGACGCATTAAATAAACAGATAAATGCAGAATTTTACTCGTCATACTTATATCTGGCAATGAGTGCATACTTTCAGTCTATTAGCCTGAGCGGTTTTGCTAACTGGATGAGAGTACAGGCACAGGAAGAAATGATGCATGCCATGAAATTCTATGATTTTGTCAACGAGCGTGCAGGCAGAGTTGTTCTTCATAAAATAGATGAACCAAAAGCAGAGTGGGAAAACTCTACTGCTGTATTTGAGCAGGTGCTTGATCATGAGCAGGAAGTAACACGTTTAATTAATGAATTAGTAAATATAGCAATAGAAGAAAAAGACCATGCTACACAGATATTCCTACAATGGTTTGTTACTGAGCAAATTGAAGAAGAATCCTCGGCAAATGAAGTGCTACATAAGCTAAAACTTACCGGCGGAGAAGGCAGCGGGTTATTTATGCTTGACAGAGAGCTTGCTACACGAGTATTTGTGCCCCCAACTCCTAATCCATAAATATTTTGCTATCTGTTAATATTAGCTCATTGAATACTGATAACCAGATTAATATACTTAAAAAAGCAGTCATGATAAAACCTTATAAAAGAGGTGTATTATGACTGCTAGTATTGCTATAGGAATTGGTAATAAATTTATATTTGCAGAAAAAAGTATTATTTTTCACTTTCTTAATGTATTTTGGGATGATTTTGTAAAATTATTCTCAGATGATTTATTATTGAGGTTTTTAAGCTTATTTTCAGATGATATTTTCATTTTATTTTTTGATGATATTCTTAATTTCTTGTCAAATGAGGTGTTTGGTACTGTAAAGGTTGTTGCTATAGGGGCTTTTAGTGCATCTATCATTATTTTTGCTGTTTTACTTTTATTATTTATTTTTCATGTATTAATTTGGTGGAAATACTCATTAGATGACTGAATTTAGGATATTTCAGAATCTATCCCTGATTCTATAAATAATAACAATTTATTGAATATGATCTTAGCCAAAAAGACTAATTAACCCCTAGCCTCCTCCAAAGAAGCTCACTACTTCTATTTTATCTCCATCCTGAAGATAACAATTCTCATATTGATCTTTTTGAACTATTTCAAGGTTTTTTTCCACAACTAACATAGGGCTTTTGAGCTTAAGAATTCCTAGAATTTCTTTAACTGTAGATTTTTCATTAACTTCTTTTTCTTCACCATTTAGAATTATCTTGATTTTACTCATCTTATACCTCTTGTTTCACATATAGAGATTCTTCGCTATGCTCGAATGACAATAGGGGGGTTAATATAAAGCCGCTTTTATTGAATCGTAAGCTATATTTGTAAGTCTGGTTATTTCGTCTTTTGTGATGACATAAGGTGGCATGAAATAGACGATATTACCTAATGGTCGTAAAATAGCACCTCTTTTTAAAGCTTCTTTGTATATTGTCACTCCAATCCTGTCTTCAAAAGGATAAAGCTCTTTAGTTTCTTTATCTTTAACTATTTCAAGTGCTCCAACCATGCCAATCTGTCTGATATCTCCTATAAAATCAAGCTCTTTGAATTTCTCCAATTCTGAAGTCAACCTTGCTATCTTAGGCTGTAATGATTCTATGACTTGATCTTCTTCAAGTATTTTCATATTTTCTAGTGCTACACTAGCAGCTAGAGGATTTCCCGTAAAACTATGTCCATGATAAAAGGTTTTTAGCTTATCATAATCATCATAGAAAGCCTGATAAATCTTATCTGTGGTTATAGTAACTGAAAGAGGCAAATATCCGGCAGTTAAACCTTTGGCCAGACAGATAATATCAGGAACGATATTGGCATGTTCAAAAGCAAACATCTTTCCTGTCCTGCCAAAGCCCATAGCTACTTCGTCATCTATTAGAAGAACTTTATATTTGTCACACAGTTCTTTAACTCTGGTTAAATAGTCAACAGGATAAATAATCATGCCCCCCGCTGCTTGAACCAAGGGTTCGACAATTATGCCTATTACTTCGCTTGAATGTTCTTTCAGGATATTTTCCATAGATTCTAAACATTCAATGTTGCATTTGCCTTTTTCCTTACCTGCGGGACAATGATAACAATAAGGTGAGTCAGCCTGATAAATGTCAAATAGCATTGGCTTATAAACTTTATGGAATAAATCAACACCTCCAACAGAAACAGCACCGATTGTATCTCCATGGTAAGAGTTCTTGAGTGCAATAAACTTATTTCTCTGTGGTTCTCCTACCTGTACCCAATATTGATAAGCCATTTTTAGTGCTACTTCAACAGCAGTAGATCCGTTATCTGAATAAAAAACCTTGGTTAGCTCTTTAGGAGTTGCCTGTATTAATTTTTCTGCCAATTCTATAGCAGGTTTATGGCTAAATCCTGCCAATAAAACATGCTCTATTTTATCTAATTGTGCTTTTATAGCATTATTCAGTCTTTTATTTGAATGCCCAAGGGTATTTACCCACCAGGAAGAGACTCCATCTATATATTTATTGCCTTTTAGATCCCAGATGTAAATCCCTTCACCTCTATCAATAATGATTGGTTCATCATTCTCATAATCTTTCATCTGCGTAAAGGGATGCCAGATATATTTTAAGTCTTTTTCAATTAATTCCTGATATGAAGTCATATTCCAACCTTTATTTTTACGTCATCCTTAAAACTATCATACTACGTATTTGAATAAACTAAAAGGCAGCTAATTTAGCTGCCTTTTAGTTTATTCGCTGTTATTTATTTGTTGTTCAGGAAATCCCACCATCTTTTTTGAGTTTCGCTTCTTGTTTTTTCCCAATTTTGCTTATTTTCGTGCTTCATTTCTTTCAAGTTTTCTTTGTTTTGCTGCTTAGTTTGTTTCATATCCTGTTTGAATTCTTGCTGAGTTTCTCTTATTTGCTGTTTTTTCTGTTCTCTTGTCAATTCTGTGCTTCTTTGAATATCCTTAATTGACTGGTTTCTATCTTTTACAATATCCAGCCTGTTCTGGTTATTTTCTTTTCCTGTTTGCCACATATTTCTATGATTTTCTTGTTTAGTTTCTGTCCAGTTATGTTTATTTTGCTGATGGACTTTCATTCCCTGAGGACCTTTGGCAAAAGCAGAATCCTGACCTATAAATACAGAAAAAGCCAGTAATAATGATAAGGTTATGACAGCTTTATTTTGCATAAAATTCGTCTCCTGTTTTGTTACAAGATTTAATTCTATCAGGATTTTAAGCAAAGAGGAATATTACACTATTCCTCTTTGTATAGACTTCTCTTAGTTTTATTCCTGATTAAATTTTTCTTTCATATGCTTTTTGTGTTTTGCTCTTTGTTCTTTCATTTTTTCCATTTTAGCTTTTTTCATCTCGCTAAATTGAGTTTTTTGCTCTGGAGTTAAGACTTTTTCAAAGTTTGCGAGATTTTCTTTGCGGATTTCCTGTGACTTTTCTTTTAACTTAAGAATTTTTTGTTTTTGGGTTTCTAAATCTGCCTTACTAGCATTATTTTTCACCATTTCTCTATATTTTTGTTTTTCGGCTCTTAACTCTTCAATAACAGGCTTTATTTGGGTTCTTGCTTTTTCTCTCATTTCCTTTATTGTCTGAGATTGAGCTTCTGTTAAGTTAAGCTTTTGAGCAAAGTTTACACAGTGCTCCTGCTTTTTAGCATCACAGGGTTTCCCCGGTGTTGCATCTTCAGCAAAAGTTGCTGTCTGGAAACCTGCCACCATAAAAGATGCTAGTGTTAGTGTAATAAGTGATTTTTTCATGAGTCCTCCAGTTTGATCTTAGTTTAGTAAAGTCGTAAGCTCTTCTTTTAAAGCTTTTCTTGCGTTAAATAATCTTGATTTAATAGTTCCGATTGGACATTTGACTTTTTTTGCTATCTCTTCATAAGTTAATTCGTCTATATCATATAAGATTATGACCTCTTTTAATTTTGGATTGAGTTTGTTTATAGAGTTCAATATTAATTTGTGTCTTTCACTCAGAATAGAACCTGTTTCAGGGCTGAATTTTCTATCAGGCAACTTTTGTATGATTTCTTCTGAGTCAGTCATAAGATGTGATTTGCTCGATCTCAGATGATCCTTACAGGCATTTACGGTTATTTTGTTTATCCAGCCCCATATATGCGAATCACCACGATATTTTGACATGTTTTTCCAGGTTTTTATATAAACTTCCTGCTTTATATCGTCAATATCGTTTTCGGTTTTTACAAACTTTCTTATAACGTTTTGAATCTTGCTGTTATAAGATTCAATTATACTGTCTATATCTTTATGGTTGATCATCTACCTACTCTTCCACTACAAATAAACCGTATTCATCAGTCGGCAAGCCCATTTGAGCTACAACTGATTTTTCATTGGCAAGGATTGAATCGCTCATATAACTGCTTTTTGTGTTGATTTTATTCAAGTGGATTATTAAAAAACTGAGAAATAAAACAGTAAAACCTGCTGCTATCCGGATTGTAAGAGTATTAGTTTGCCTTTTTCTTTTAATATAAGGGGCTGCTTCTTTGACAAGATTTGCGACATTGCACATGTCTTCATCTTCTTTTTGGCAGACTGAGCAGCATTTTATATGCTCTTGCATATCCTTATCATTGCCAAAAATAAACAGGGATTCATATTTTGTGCATTTTTCTGTCATAGTGAGTACCTCTTGAGTGAGCTTTGTTTTATAAGACGGGAGTAAATCTTGTAATGTTCACTTTTTATTAAAAAATATAAAGTTTTAAAGATTAACAGATAAACAAATACTTTTAGCGATTTATTTTGATTAACTGCTTAATTATAAATATACTTACAGTTTGACATGATATGCCTTAGGAAGAAAAATAACATTAATATTATCCTAAATATTATCAATTACGTCTGCAACATTTGTATTATTATATTTATTTTGCGCTTTTTCGATTCCTTCTTTTAAATAATACTCAATACCTTCTATGCAGACAGGAACTACTTTATCGATGATATTTTTTTCGGGCTTGGTGAACTTTTGAAGCACATAAGTTTTTCTGATATCACTGCCAGGATCAGGACCTATGCCTATTTTTAATCTTGAAAAATCCTTAAAGCCTCCAAGGTTATCGATAATCGACCTTATTCCATTATGCCCGCCATCTGAACCTGAAGGCCTGAACCTGATTCTGCCAATTTCAAGACTTACATCATCAAACACAACAAGCAATCTGGTTGGTTCAATCTTGTACCAATTTAAAACTTTTGAAATAGCCTGCCCTGATAGGTTCATATAAGTCAAAGGCTGCACTATCAGAACCTCTTTATCGTTAATAACACCTTTGCCAATTATGGAATTAAATTTTGCATCAATTTTACCTGCGATATTATGTTTTGATGCAAGCTCTCCTGTTACCATAAATCCAACATTATGGCGCGTTTCCTTATATTTATCTCCTGGATTTCCCAGTCCAACAATAATTTCCACTTAGAGAAGTACTCCTTTTAGATAACTGGTTATGCATAAACTTATCTTAAAAATATATGCTTAATGATATTTGCATTTCTCATTTTATGTTATATTTATATTATTAATTTAATTTTCATTATTAACTACCCTAAAATATTAATATGTTAAATAGAAAATTTGGATAAATAGTAAAATACAATAAACTTTTATCATTCACCTTAAGTTTGTATCTATTTTATCTTACTTAAAATGTTTTTGTATTTAAAGGAAATAAGTGGAGGAAATTACAATGACTGCTGATAATCAGAGTACCCAGGTAATAATCAGTGACAGCAGCAAAAAATTAGTGAATTTTTTAGAAGAAGCAGGACTGCACAAAAAAGATTTTGCAGAAATGATCGGGGTTACCCTTTCTTATGTTTATAGTCTTATTGATAGCAATATAGCTTTCTCAACCAGAACAACAACTCTTGAGCGTATTGCTGTTGTTATGGGAATAAACCCGGAAGAGTTTCCGGAATATAAAGTTTCAGAAGAACCAAAATTGCTTGATCCGGGTGTACAATACTTAAAAGAAAAACAAAGAGAATTAGGACTAAGTAATGTTCAATTGCTGAAGCGTTTTTCAAGACAAAGAAGAGTTGAAATTGTAGACTTATGGAGAGGTGCTGAACCTTTACCATTAGACTGGAGCCATTTATCATCAATAACAGACGTTCTTGAAGTTCCGGTAAAAGACATCTATCCTTACTGGCAAGCTCGCATGCAACAATATTTAATATGCGGCGGCATTGATATTATTGCAAATGGCGGTTTAATAAACTCTATGTTTGA
>DNSU01000205.1:11873-13151 GCA_003499585.1 Cyanobacteria bacterium UBA9579
TCTTTTTTAAATATTAATTAACATCCAGAGATTTTATACTTAAACTGACTTTATCTCTAAATTGACTGGTAATCTTATTTTGCAGTTCGTTGGTTGTTTGCACCCAATAATTTGAAGCTGCCAGCATTTTTAACTTATTGCCATTGCTTCCAACGTTAAGTATTATTGGATCGCTACCTTTATGTTGCAGTAGAAGGTCTTTTACTGCAACTATATCCTCGAATTTACAATCTTCATTGAAGTATAAGTTTACTATATTACAATTATCTACAGGTTTTACACTGTTAAGAATAATGCTTACGGTAGTTTCTTCATCGCCTCTAAACTGAGTTTTTCCAGCAAGTATTACTTTTGCCTCTGTTTCAAGCAATGAATTATATTCATTAAGCACTTCGCTGTATGCTACAAAGCCAACATTTCCTGTTAAATCTTCAATAGTTCCGACTTTTAGCAGTTTGTTTGTCTTAGTTGTTATTAATCTTACGCTGCTTATTAATCCACACACTGTTATAACCGCCCCTTCAGGCAGCTCATGTAATTCTGAAACATTATGAGTTGTAAGGAATGGCAAATGGTCTTTTATGCTGGATAATGGGTGACTGGTTACATAAAATCCGAGTAATTCTTTTTCAAAGCCCTGAATTACACTGTCTGAAAATTCTTCGTCACTTCCTGTTAATGCAAATACAGGTATTGATGAGGAGTCATCACTTGATAAAGCTGAGAATAAATTCATTTGACCGTTTGCTTTAGCTTCCTGTTGTTTTATTGCCGTATTCAAAGCTGATTCCAGATTTTCCAATACCTGTTTTCTGCTTTTTTCAATGCCTGTGAAAGCACCGGCCCTGATTAAACTTTCTAAAGTACGTTTATTCAGGCATTTTAAATCAACTTTTGTGCAAAAATCAAAGAAAGAAGTGAAAGAACTATCTTCTCTTGCTTTTACAATGGCTTCAACAACACCCAGACCGACGTTTTTAACAGAGGCAAGTCCAAATCTTATATTATTTCCATCCGGGGTAAAATCAGCACATGAACTGTTTACATCCGGTGGCAGCACTTCTATTCCGAGTTTTTGACATTCAGCAATGTATATTTGAATCCTGTCCTGATCGTTAGACACACTTGATAGTAATGCAGACATATATTCAACAGGGTAATGAGCTTTTAAGTATGCTGTCTGATAAGCTAACATTGCATACGCTGCAGAGTGAGACCTGTTAAAACAGTATGCAGCAAACTCTGTCATTGTCTCAAAGAGTTCTTTTGCTATGGCGG
>DNSU01000053.1:0-239 GCA_003499585.1 Cyanobacteria bacterium UBA9579
CTGCTCCCGACCTAGAAGGTCGGGGAATTCTTTAGATTAAAGATAATCGGGACTTTTCTTGTTTTATTCCTTATAAGCAAAATCGTCAAGCTGCAAAATATTAGACCCAGCGGACATTTAAATTTACTCTGGTACTTTCTGATTTTCCTTACTATTTTTAATGGTGTTGCTTCAACTGTAAGATGCCAGTTATTTACATTCATATTTCTTACTTTGTGGATATATGTGCTTGAAAGAGT
>DNSU01000053.1:297-2569 GCA_003499585.1 Cyanobacteria bacterium UBA9579
TGGATATATGTGCTTGAAAGAGTAAGAAGAGGAGAAAACAGGCTATTATGGATATTGCCTGCCACATCTTTAATATGGGCAAATATGCATGGGGGCTTTGTGGCAGGATTAGGATTTATTGGATTATATGGGATAGGGGAATTTCTAAACAGGAAATCATATAAGAAATACTTCTTAATCCTGATTCCAACGGTTTTGATAACGCTTATTAATCCTTATGGAATTAAGTACTGGGAATATATTATTAATGCTCTTGCAATGCAAAGGAATACTATAGCAGAATGGATGCCAACAGCATTATTTGGTCCATTTGAAGAATGGCAGTGGTTTAAAGTTACATTAATCCTATCTTTAATAAGTATAATTTTCTCTTTAATTAAATCTGGATTCAAATATAAAAATCTTGATAAGGTTAAATACCTTTTACTAATGGTTTCTTTATACATGGCAATGAAACACGTCAAGCATCAGCCATTTTTTGCCATAATAGCAGGAAGTTTCCTGTACTATGATTTCTATGGAATATTAAGTATTATCAGGGATTACATCGTTTTAAAAGTGGGGTATATTGCTGATAAAGTATTAAAAAGGGCAGCCATTATAAAAGATATAATAATATATTCCTTCGTAATTATTTTTGGCAGTTTAATAATACTGGGAACCCCTTTAAAAATTAATATGCCTGAATATAAATATCCGATGGGAGCAGTCGAGTTTATAAGGCAAAATAACATATCAGGTAATCTGTTAGCTCCTTTTCACTGGGGTAGTTATCTGGCATGGAGCCTTTATCCTCAATGCCTTATAGCTATTGACGGAAGATATGAAGAAGTTTACCCTGAAGAAATTGATAAATTAACGGTAAATTTTGATTATGTTCTGGATGAGAACTGGTATGAGTTCATCAACAAGTATCATACAGATATTTTACTTCTGGATAAAAGGCTTGATTCTTATGGAGCAATTTTAAGGACAAAGTTTTGGAAAAAAATTTATGATGATAAAATAAGTGCAGTGTTTATTCCAATTAATGATAAAAGAAATTCATTTATAATTCCTGCACAACGTAATAGTGCTGAGGAAAAATACAATACGGCGATTAATTTTTTGGATTTAGGAGCAAAACAGTGAGTATAAAAGATAATTTACATTATAAAACAGCAACAGAGCTCAGACAGGCTTTATTAAACAAAGAAATTTCATGCAAAGAGCTGGTTGACAATGCTTATAAAAGAATTGAAGAAGTAGAGGACAAGGTTCAGGCATTTAATTCTTTAACTAAAGATCTGGCATACGAAGTAGCGCAGGAAGTCGATAAAAAAATTGCAAATAATGAGGAATTGCCTCTTTTGGCAGGTATTCCTATAGGTGTTAAAGATAATATCTGTATAAAAGGGCATATAACAACAGCCAGCAGCAAGATGCTGGAGAATTTCGTTGCCCCATACAGTGCTACAGTAGCGCATAAATTGAGAGAAAATCTGATTCCTGTGATTGGCAAAACCAATCTCGACGAATTTGCTATGGGCAGTTCTACTGAAAATAGCGCTTTAAAAATTACCAGAAATCCATGGAATCTAAATATGGTTCCTGGTGGTAGCTCAGGTGGATCAGGAGCATGTGTATCAGCAGGTGAAACTACAATTTCCCTTGGATCTGACACAGGAGGAAGTATAAGGCTTCCTGCAAGCTTCTGTGGAGTTGTTGGGTTAAAACCAACATACGGGCTTGTTTCAAGGCTTGGCTTAATCGCTTTTGCAAGCAGCCTTGATCAGATAGGCCCTTTAGGTAGATGTGTTGAGGATGTAGCAGCAATGCTTCAGGTTATTAGCGGGCATGATTGTTACGATTCCACTTCAATTGAGACAGATGTTCCTGACTATCTTGTTAATCTTAAAAAAGATATTTCAGGCTTAAGAATAGGTGTTGTCTCTGAATTATTAGGCGAGGGATTGCAGCCTGAAGTTAGAGATGCAATATCAAATGCTATAAAAGTACTGGAAAATCTTGGTGCCAGGATTGAAGAGGTCTCTCTTCCCCATAATAAATATGCTATTGGTACTTATTATATTATTGCAACAGCAGAAGCAAGTGCTAATTTGGCAAGATATGACGGTGTTAAATATGGCTACAGAACACCTCATGCTGAAAATTTAATAGATATGTATACTAAAACCAGGTCAGAAGGCTTTGGTGATGAAGTAAAAAGAAGAATTATGCTCGGAACTTATACACTGAGCTCCGGATATTATGATGCTTACTATAAAAAAGC
>DNSU01000053.1:2631-7503 GCA_003499585.1 Cyanobacteria bacterium UBA9579
TATGATGCTTACTATAAAAAAGCCCAGCAGATAAGAACTTTAATTAGAAAAGATTTTGATAAGGCATGGGAAAAAGTCGATCTTCTAATTGGTCCGACCTGTCCGAGTACTGCATTTGAAATTGGGTCTAAAGTCTCTGATCCGCTAAGTATGTATCTGATGGATATAGCAACTATTACAGCTAATCTTGCAGGAATTCCCGGAATAAGTGTTCCTTGTGGTATGGATAATAAAGGATTACCGATCGGTCTGCAGATTTTAGGGCCGGTATTATCGGAAGAAGCTATGCTAAGAGTTGCTTATGCCTTTGAGCAAGCCACAGACTTTAATAAAAACAAGCCAAATATATAGGGTTAATGGATAAGATGAATTTAAAACGTATTACTTACGTTTTCATAGCATTTATTACTTTCTCTTTGTGCGCAGGAGATATGGTTTTTGCTGTTCAAAAAGCAAAAGTCACAAAAAACGAAGTAAAGCAGGAAATATCTGACCCTGAAACTCGTTTATACAAACAGGCTGAAGAGGATCTAGACAGACGTTTTTATCAGGCCTACAGGATAGTTGAGAGAATAGCAAGAGCTAATAAACTTGATAACTATCCGTGGAGAGTGATAATACCTAAAACGAAAGCCTATGATATTAATGCTTATACCAGTGATGCTAATGCTATTATTCTTGAACAGGGATTTATAGATAGTTTTTATGGAGAAATATCAGTTCTTGCTTATGTTATAGCACATGAAATGGCTCATCAGGTTCATAAAGATGTAGCAAGAGATTCCAGAAATGAGGAGCAATTAGCTAGAAAACTTGCTGAAATAGGAATTATTATAGATCCAAATGTGGTTCTTTCAAACAGGAATTTAATTTCCACTGACCTTATTTTGCAATATTACCTTTATAAAAAGCAGCAGGAAAAAATGGAAGAAACTAGAATAAAGGTAAAGGAATTAGTATATGAATACCTTGCTGAAACCCGAAAGTATGAGTATGAAGCAGATAAAGATGGTCTGATTTATATAATAAAAGCCGGTTTTAATTCTAAAGGGGCTACAAGGTTTCTAGAAATTGCTGATAGATATCCCCAATCATCTGATGTTGAACTGTCAACTCATCCTAGACATGAAAACAGGATTTGGCAGATAGAAAATTTGCTAAAAACCATAGATATCCAAAAGTATAAGGCAGAAGGAAACAGGAATATCAAAAATTCCAAACCTTTAACCTATCAAAAGTTTTATGATACGGAAATTAAGACCAAGAATCGCACTATAAGAGCGATTGTAATTAACTCAGAATACGGCTCGATTGACAACATAAATAAACCGTTTGAAGATTTATTTGGAAAGTAGTGGCCACATTTACATGTCATTAATCATTCCAATATCACGCATTGTCATCCTGAAGCATAAAACAGGAAATTATGATATTAATCGTGGATGTTCAGGATCTTTTACAGCTCTGCATTTGATTTTGGAGTATCGGGTTCTTTCTTTTGTCCTTGAACTATAGGTTTTTTCTCAACAGTTGGTTTTGGAGTGACTGGCTTTTTGTCCTGACTTGCAGGCTTTTTATTTTCTTTTGGCTTGACTGAAGAGCTTTGTATGTCTTTTACTTCTTCAATAGAACTTTGAGTTTCTTTGTTTTTAAGCTTTATGGAAATTGTTTTATTCCATCTTAAATCAATATACTCAATATCATCTTTTATTTTTAGAGCTTCTTCAAGCACATCGCTAATTCTTTTTGTCCTGAGGAATACCGTCCTATCTAATTCTCCAATTCTCAATTTGATTTCATCCAGCTGAGCAAAGACATCATCAGGATTTCTTATATCAAGATAGAGTAATTCAGTTCGAGTAAAACCTTCTATTAGTTTAGAAAGGTAGATTAAATAATTAACATGCTTGTTTGACCACATTGTATAGTCATCATACGTTAATATATGATATAGCTTTTTAGGAGAAGCCAGAGGCAGAAAATCTTTTCCGATAATGGTGGTATCTTCAGTGAAAATGGCAACAGGATCTATCTTTGTTGAAGGAGAAATAGCCAGTATTGGATTTTTCTCATCGATTACTACTTTTAACCTTGCAGGGAACCAAAATCTTCTGACATAAACCTTTTTAACAGGAGCTAATTTAAATATAGCATCCTCAAGCGGTTTTGTGTTTTGGCGATATATAGGTTGATCAGGAAGATTAATTGTCGCAAGTTGCTTTAATACCTGTTTATCAGAAACTATTTTATTTCCCTCAATTTCAAGGTATTTATTCGGATAGCCAAGAGAGAACAGGTTTGATGGCAGATACCACTGAGGTAAATTTACTATTGTGATCAATAACCAGAAAATAAACGCAACAGAAGCTACTCTGGCTATTGATCTTGATCTGGCCATAATAATTTCCAGTTTACGAAGTTTTCTTCTGGCTTTTAAGTATTTTAACTTCTTTTGCCGATGAGTTAGATTTAATCCATCTTCATCCTGTATTGCAGAAGCTTTTGGTTTCCTGTGAAACAATTTTATCATTTAATTTTCCTAGAAATTCCTCTTACCTATTATTGTCATTATGCTTTACGCTGTCATAAGTCCTCAATTGTTCCTGCATTGTCATCCTGAATGAAATGAAGGATCTCTCTGCTCTTACGAATGCTTTAGTCTGAAGCACTCCAAGGAATATTTAGCCACTAATGGCACTATCCAGAATGATTTTGACAAGATTATCATAATCAATTTCCATAGCTCTTGCCTGGGCAGGTAAATCGCTTAAATCTGTCATTCCGGGTATCGTATTAATCTCTAATATATATGGTACATTATTCTGGCTTAAAACAAAATCCACTCTGCTCATGCCTTTAGCTCCAATGGCATTATGAGCCTTGACTGACAGGTCTTTAATATCTTCGGTGAGGCCTTGTGGTATTTCAGCAGGCAATATAAACTCTGTCATGCCATGAGTATACTTTGCTTCATAGTCATACCATTCTGTTTTTGTCCTGAATTCCAATATTGGTGTTGCTATGGTTTCTGAATTAATATCAAGAACACCAACAGTAATTGATTTTCCTGTTATATATTCTTCCAGCATAACTTCTGTTTGGAAATTCTGAGCTGACTTTATTGCTTCTTCGAGCTCAGTTTCTGAATTAACCTTACTCATACCAATACTTGAGCCTTCTGAAACAGGTTTTATCATTAAAGGATAATTTAAGCTTAAGGGCTTTTCCTTTAATTCCTCTAAGCTGCGAATAACAACAGAAGGTATTACAGGCAGATGCTGAGTTTTAAGAATTCTTTTTGTGTATTCCTTGTCCATTGCAATGGCGCTTGCTTTTACCCCACAGCCAGTATAAGGGATTCCAAGTATTTCTAAGAGTCCCTGAATACATCCATCTTCGCCATATTTCCCGTGAAGGGCGATATAAGCGATTTCAATATTTTTATCTGTCAGAGTTTTACTTATATCTTTATTTACATCAATTAATTCAGCATTTTCATAGCCTAATCTTTTGAGGGCTTCAAAACAATTTTTTCCTGATCTTAAAGAAACTTCTCTCTCACTTGACATTCCCCCGCATAAAACACCAATTTTGGTGCTAAGAGGCACTTCTAATGTACTTGAAAACTTTTCCATATCATTTCCTCTTCTTCCGTTGCATCCCCAACAAACCTGATTTCAGCCAGAAGGTCATATCCGTGATTGTCTTTAACTGCATTATACATTTTATACATTAATCTTGAAACATCAAGTGATGTAGCATTACCGGTATTAACAATAAAATTACAATGAATATCAGATACCCTTGCGCCGCCTTCAACCCAGTTTTTTGCACCTAAATTCTCAAAAAGCTGGCCTACAAAAACTCCCGCAGCCGGATTCCTAAAAGTACTGCCTGCACTGGGACAGCTGGCTAGAGGAGGATGATTTTGCTTTCTGTAATTTATGTGAAATTCCATTTTTTCAGAAATATTTTTAGGATCATCTTCTTTTAGCGCAAAAGTTGCATTTAATATAAGGTGCTTGTTACTTTCAACAAATGAATACCTGTATCCAAGATTTAATCGGGATTTATCTAAGGTAACTATTTCACCTGTCTCAATATTGAGCACTTCAGCGCTTTCAATGGTATTTTCTATCCCCTGGCCATGGGCGGAAGAGTTCATAGTAACTGCTCCACCAAGACTACCAGGAATTCCAATCAGAAATTCAAGCCCTGAAAGATTACGTTCCTGTGCAATTTGAGCTAACTTGGATGATTTTATCCCGCCATCTACTTTAACTTTGCCGGATTCTGAAATTTCACAATTTTTAAGATTATGAGTAAATATAACCCCTCCTGAAATTCCCTGTGAGGAAACCAGAAGGTTAGAGCCTGCTCCAATTATGGTTATTTTTTTATCTTGTTTCTTTAAAATATCTATAATATTTAAGATTTCATCTGTATTAGTTGGGAAATAAGCTTCTTGTGCATTCCCACCTATTTTTAATGTTGTATATTCTGCAAGATTCAACCCTTGAACTGCATTAACCGAATTGTCTGCTATCATGCTTTTATTGTCCTGTTTGACTCTATTTTTTCAATAATTACGTTACCAAGCCTAGTAATATCACCGGCCCCTATTGTTAATATCATATCATCAGGCTGGATTTTAGGATATATAAAATCAGCTATTTCTTCTACCGAACCTGGTAAATAGTGCGCATTTTTATGTGATATTTCCTGAGTAAATTTTTCTGATGAAATATTTTCAATAGGGTCTTCCCCTGCTGAATAGACATCGCATACATATACAATATCAGCAGCATTAAAGCTTTTTAAAAAATCATCCCATAAACTGGATAGACGAGAATACCTGTGTGGCTGAAATAC
>DNSU01000053.1:7584-16944 GCA_003499585.1 Cyanobacteria bacterium UBA9579
CCACAACCCTTCCTGCTTGATTTGATTCCACAACGTTTTTAGCAGCCTGCAAAGTTACCTGAACTTCTGTCGGATGATGAGCGTAGTCATCTATGATTTTTCCGCCATTTACAGTGCCTAAAATCTGGAATCTTCTTTTCATGCCGGTAAATCTAGCCAATGAACAAGCGATTTTTTCAAATTCAACTCCACATTCAACAGCAGCAGCAATAGTTGAAAGGGCGTTAGAGACATTATGAATACCGGGAATATTTAAATTCAGCTCCCCAATAAACTTATTATCTTTAAATACCTGCGCCTTTGTATTTAACCCTTTGGTAGATATTTCTTTAACAGTATAAGCAGCCTGATTAAAAAGCTCATTATCAGGATCAATGCTGTATAATATGATTCCTGAATGGCTTATTCTACGCAATAATTCTCTGTTACCCGCACAATCAGCATTAATTATAACTTTGCTCTCAGGCTTAAGTTTATTAATATAATTTTCGAAAGTTGTAAATATCTGCTCAAGTCCACCCTGATAATGATCGGGATGATCGAATTCCAGATTTGTTATTATGCTGATATCAGGAGAGTATGCTTCTATTGTTCCGTCGCTTTCATCAAGCTCAGCGATGAAATATTTTCCTGTACCTATTTTAGAGTTGGTCTTAAGATACGGCATTTGCCCGCCAACAGCAAAAGACGGGTCCAATCCTGCATCTTCAAATATCAATGAAGCCATGCCAGAAGTAGTTGTTTTTCCGTGAGTGCCGGCAAATCCTATGGATATGCAGGGTTCAGTGCGGCCTAAACCACTCATTATTGCTTCTAAAACCTGTGATCTATGGATTATAGGAATATTTCTCTTTCTAGCTTCTATGATTTCAGAATTTGATTCTTTTATTGCAGTGCTTACAACAATAACAGATGCATTATCTATATTTTTAGCTTTATGTCCTATAAAAACGGCTCCGTCATGACTAGAAATCCATTCTGTCAGGCGATTTTCTTTTATGTCAGAGCCTGATGCTTTATAACCTAATTCAATCAAGAATTTGGCAAGACCGCTCATGCCAATCCCACCAATCCCGATGAAATGAATTGTTTTTTCGCTATTTTTATCTAGTTCTTTGAGGTTAATATTTTTATCAACAATTAACTTATTATTTTCCATTTTTTCGCTCATTCAAATACTAATTTGATTTTTCGCTGTCCCATTTAACATAATTATAATATCTCTATAATTTTATACCACCATAAATTTGATAATTTTGGCAATTTACAAAGATAATTTAGATGATAGAATGATATAGCTAGATTTCAAGTAAATACGATATTAATCTATCGTAGAAACTAACTAAAATATGGTGATACCAAGTAAAGGCACATTCGTACAACTCGCAAGCTCGTCTACGACTGCAGCCATATCACCAAACTCAAGTAATCGACTATAGTATTATTAAAAAATATTAAGGTACTAGCAAATTTTTATTTTTTTTGGTTTTATAGTCATGTAAATAACTACAAGGTGATAAATCATGGATATAAGGTTTACATCTGCACAATTAAATCCTATGGTAGCATCAGCTCTAGAAAAGAAGGCAGCCAGTGTTTCTACAGCTCCTTCAGTTGCTCCAGCTAAGGATCAAGTGCAACTTTCACATAAGGAACAAAAAAGCCCTAAAGTAGGATTTGTACAAAGAATAAAAAATCTTATTGCAGGCGTTAAAAAAGCTTATGTAGTAACGACACAATATACAAAAGCTTTAGTTAATGGCACAGTAAAAGGTGCTATTATTGGTAGCGGTGTATATGGAACTCTAAAAGCTGTTGATTTCATGAAGAATTATAAGCAAGAAACAGTTAAACATATACCTAAACAAGTTGTTATAGGAGCAGCAGCTGTAGCTGGACTCACCAAGCTAGGTTTTACCCTCTTCAAATCCAGCCTTGATGTTAATGAAGCAAAATCAAAGATAGAACACAGATGGCAGCACGATCCACATGATGAAGATCAAACACAAATATTATAAATAAGATAAAGAAATAACCGGGAAAAACCCGGTTATTTCTTTATGAACAAAATTTCTTAGATTAAAAAATTAATACTATCAGGCCGAAAAAAAGCTGTTATTTTGATAGAAGTTTTTCAATTTATCAATACCTGCTTGGATTTTTTCGTTTTGCCATCTTTCAAGAGCAGCTGATTTTCTTCCTATAGGTAATTCGTGACCTTTAATTTTAAAATTAAAATGATTAGCGACGAATTTATTTAGTTTTTCAGCTTTTTGAGGGCTAACTCTTCTAAGTATAGCAGCTGTAGCAAGAAATAATGTCATCTCAGGAATGCCGCCATCTGCAGCACATCCAAAAGATACGTGTGGAGATGTTTTTGTGTATCCTGATACAGGATTTAATGATTTTTTTTGTGCATTTGTTGGATTTACAACCTGAAATCCAGATGTTTTGTTAATTAACATTAGCTTCCCTCGAACAAGATAAAAAACTATGTTCATATAAAAACAAGTAAAGCCAGTTTTTGAACAAAAAGAGGCTAAAATCAGCTAAATAGTTACTTAATTTAACAAACTTATTTTTCAATGGGTATTAGATATTAAAAAGCTTTTGTGCATTCTGTGTTGTAGTGTTAGCGACTTCTTTCAGGGATATATTTTTAATTATTGCAATTTCTTGTGCTACAAGCTGCATCTTTGCAGGTTCATTTCTGTCCCCCCTGTATGGGTGAGGGGTTAAAAACGGAGAATCCGTTTCAAGAAGCAGTTTTTCTAATGGAACAGCTTTAGCTACTTCTTTTGGTTTTTTGGCATTTTTAAATGTTACAGGACCGCCAATCGCAATATAAAATCCTGCTTTTATACATTCAAGAGCAAACTCCGCACTGCCTGAAAAACAATGCATAACTCCACCAACTTCTTCCGCATTTGTTTCCTTTAGAATCTCCAGAGTATCAGCATGGGCATCTCTATTGTGCACTATTAAAGGTAGCTTTAACTCCTTTGCCAATCTTATATGTTCTTTAAAAACTTGCTGTTGCATATCAATATGAGTTTTATCCCAGTAATAATCAAGACCTGTCTCTCCAATAGCAACTATTTTAGGATGTTGAGCATATTTTTTAAGCTCAACATAAGAGTTTTCAGTCCAGTCTTTTACATCAGAAGGATGCTGGGCTACTGCTCCAGATAAATTATCATATTTATCAAGTAGTTCAATTATTCTTGAAGTGTCTTTTATTGTTACACCGGGAATAATGATTTTTTCAATGCCAACTAATCTGGCATTTTCAAGAACTTGATCCAGATCATCCTGATAAGAATCAAAATCCATATGAGCATGAGTATCTATAAGTTTATAATTATCAGTCATAATTGCCTTATATAAATATATTTACTTTTTCTTCTCAGCTCCGGCAAGCTCAGAGTCAAGTCTTAAAAACACAGGTTTTACTGAATCTTTTGTTGCTACTTTTCCTGATTGCAGCCCACCCCATTTAATATCAGAAAGATTTCTATCAGCAACATGACCTTCTAGAGATAATTGCTGCCATATATCTTCTGAAATATTAGGGATATAAGGATAGAGCAGAATACTTGCCTGTCTTAAGGTTTCAAGTACGTTATATAGCACCTGCGCACATTCTGGCATGCCTTCAGGTGTTTTGGCTAGAGCCCATGGTGCTTTTTCATTTACGTATTTGTTAGTTTTGTCTATCAGGTCAAATACAGTTTCTGCCGCTTCTGAAATGGCATATTTATTAAATTTTTCTATAACTGTTTGTTTGGTTGCATCGCATAGTTGAGCTAATTCGTTATTCTCATAACCTGTTAGAGCCTCAGTGATGATATAACCGTCAAAATATTTGACAAGCATACTCAAAGATCTATTTAACAGATTTCCAAGGTTGTTTGCCAGATCGGCATTAACTTTATTTTTAAAGTCTTCATCACTATAATTGCCATCTTTTCCGAATGGTGCTGTTGTCATAAGAAAATATCTAAGTGCATCGCCGTTTGGTAATTCATATTCAAGCAGGATATCAGCAGGACTAATAACATTACCTAATGATTTACTCATTTTAGTTTCATCAACAGTTATCCAGCCATGAGCATAAACAGTCTTCGGTAAAGGCAGTTCCATTGCCATTAAAATTGCTATCCAGTATATAGAGTGGAATTTAAGAATGTCTTTGCCGATCATATGATTATCAGCAGGCCAAAATTCATTATATAACTGCTCATTAGTTAGATATCCTATGCCTGTCAGATAATTTGATAATGCATCAATCCATACATATATCACCTGAGAATCATCATCAGGAACAGGAATTCCCCAGCTTACAGAAGTTCTGGCTCGTGAAACACTGATATCCTCAGTATTCTCCAACTGGTTTAAAACTTCATTAACTCTAAATTCAGGCATTAAAAACTCAGGATTATTTTTGACGTGTTCTTTTATTCTGTCTTTGTATTTTGATAATTTAAAGAAGTAGTTTTCTTCCTGTACTTCTTGAGGTTTAGTTTGATGATCAGGACATAACCCGTCTTCTGTCAAATCTCTTGGTGATACAAAGCATTCACAACCGGTACAGTATAATCCTGTATAAGATGCTTTATATATATCGCCTTTATCTAGAAGGGTTTTAAAAATATGTTGGACGACTTTTTTATGATTTTCTTCTGTAGTACGGATAAATCTGTCATAAGAAACATCCAGTAATTTCCACGCATCTTGAAACTTGACAGCAATTGAATCACAAAACTCCTGAGGAGTCATTCCTTTATCCGCAGCAGTTCTTTCAATTTTAATACCGTGTTCATCAGTGCCTGTTAAGAAGAAAACATTAACATCTCTTTGCCTGAAATGTCTTGCTATAACGTCTGCTGCTATTTTTTCATAGGCATGCCCGATATGTGGGGGTGCATTTACATAATCTATAGCTGTGGTAATATAAAATTTGTCCATAAAATTGCCCTTTTTCCTACACGCATCTAAAATATTTTTTGATATATACTAGTTTAAAAAGCTGAATCCAGTTTATTATAGCAAAAACATAATTTTTGACGTAGGGTGGGCATCTGATATGAACGTTACTTTTATCAATTATTAAACTACTTGCCCACCAGCAATAAACAAAGCAAAGAATAGTTTTTATATAAAGGGAAAGGAACAAAAATGGCAGCCAGAAGAGATAACAGAAAAACCGATGAATTAAGACAGATCAAGTTTACAAGAGAGTTCACAAAATATGCAGATGGCTCTGTGCTGGTTGAATTTGGTGATACAAAAGTAATTACTACGGCAATTATAGAAGATAGAGTTCCTCGTTTCCTTGTAGACTCAGGCAAAGGCTGGTTAACAGCTGAATATTCTTTACTGCCGGGATCAGCAAACTCAAGGATAACCAGAGACAGAGGCTCAGTTCTATCTGGCAGAACTCAGGAAATTCAAAGACTAATAGGAAGAAGTCTTAGAGCTGCAGTTGATCTTTCGGGTATCGGGGAAAGAACAATTACAATAGATGCTGATGTCATTCAGGCTGATGGTGGGACAAGGACAGCCAGTATATCTGGAGCTTATATAGCTTTATATGATGCTCTTCTTAAGCTAAAAAAAGCAGGAAAAATTAAAGAAATTCCCATAATAGATCAGGTTGCAGCAGTAAGTCTTGGGATAGTAAACGGAAAATTCCTACTTGATCTTGATTATAATGAGGATTCAAACGCTGATGTTGATGCAAACTTAGTTATGACAGCATCAGGCAAAATAATAGAATTCCAAACCACCAGTGAAAGAGAAGCTTTCAATAAAAACGAACTTGTTAAATTCGTAGAATTAGGTGAAAAAGGCATCAAAGAGATTATTACTCTTCAAAACCAAGCTCTAGAGTTATAGAATAGTAAAGAGATTCCTGCTTTATCTAATTTTCAATGTTTTAATTTTTTTCAAGAGGCTGCCTAATAAAGTTTGTGATATGGCAGGTTTTTTGAAATCCGCCATATCTTTTTCCAAGCCAGGATACATCTTTAAAGCTGTTTCTTTTAGGAATAACCCTCTACTCTCCCAGGCATTGGGAAAAGTTTTTAGAGTCCAGCTAGCTAATTCTTCTCTTAAGCTCATAGATTTTAGTTTAGCTCTAGTAGTTTGTGCTTTGTCAATTAACGCTTGCCCATCATTATACATTGATAATGCTGTAAGTCTTGTTATATCTGCCATTATATTTTTCCTTTCTGTATTTATTCATTTACTTTAAAAAGTATGAAAAATTTAAATTGCTATTTTTATAAAAAAAATTAATAAAACTTTAAGTTATGTAACAGTAGGGTGGAATCCCGATCCCACCAAATATGGAATTATATTATGCCAAATTATAAAAGAGCATTTGTAGAAAATTCATATATATTTCTGACATTAACGACATATAACCGAAAACCAATTTTAATAGAAAATATTGAAATTCTTAGAGAATCATTCAGACGTGCAAAAGAAACATATAATTACCAAATCTATGCTTCCGTCATATTACCGGATCACATGCATTTGATTTTGCTGCCTGAAAATATAAAAGATTATCCTAAGATTATCTTTGCAGTTAAGTATCATTTTTCAAGAAATTTAGATATCCAGGCGAAGGATTTATCCCAAAGCAAAATCCAAAAGGGTGAAAAAGGAGTTTGGCAAAGAAGATATTACGAACACACAATCAGGAATGAAGAAAGTTTGCACAGACACCTTGATTACATTCATTATAATCCGGTAAAGCACAACCATATTAAGAGTGTAAAAGATTGGGAATATTCATCTTTTCATAAATTTGTCAGACAGAACTATTATGATATTAATTGGGGTTGTTTCGAGGATATAAAGTCTATTCACGAATGGGAGCTTGATTAACGGTGGGATAGGGATCCCACCCTACTATTATATGCAAATACTCAATAAAATTGTGGCCACATGGTCATTGTTTTCTATGATATACTGGTAAAAATAGTCCACACAGTCATTGCGAGTGAAGCGTACCCGAGGGCATCCTGATCCAAGAAAAATGAGCCAAACGGACACTAAATTTTATTTTGTATTAAAATAAGCAATAAGCAGACCAGATTGGAATTTTAACAAATTTAAAAAGGCGCAAAAAGGGCGCAAATGGGTACCAAAAATCACATAAATTTTATGCCCTTTATTAAGATAAAAACCTTGTAAACTATTAAGCTATAACAATCTCGATCTTTTAATACACTCTAATTGCAATGTCATTAGCAAATAAGCCTCTTTTTCGTTATGAAATTGCTAGAAATATCAAAATTGCTATATACTAGTCTGAAAAGTGAAAAATAGAGGAAGAAAATATGAAATTTGATACAATAGCTATTCACGGCGGGCAGGAAGTGGATTCTGATACTCATTCAAGAGCTGTCCCTATATATCAGACAACTTCCTACGTTTTTGAAGATTCTCAATACGCAGCAGACTTATTTAGCCTGAAAAAATCAGGTAATATCTATACAAGATTAATGAACCCGACTACAGATGTACTGGAAAAACGTATAGCTATGTTAGAAGGTGGGGTTGGTGCTCTTGCTGTTGCTTCAGGGCAGGCTGCTATAACTTTGGCATGCCTTAATATCGCAAAAGCAGGAGATGAAATATTAGCTTCTTCATCTTTATACGGTGGAACATATACCCTGTTTTCAAATACGTTTGCAAAAATGGGAATAAAAGTTAATTTTGTTAATTCTGACAATATTGAAGACTTTGAAAAAGCTATAACCGATAAGACCAGACTAATTTTTGCAGAAAGCATCGGAAATCCTAAATTACAGGTTCTTGATTTTGAAGAATTAGCTGATGTTGCACATAAACATAATATTCCATTGATTATTGATAATACAGTTGCTACTCCATACCTATTCAGACCGTTTGATTATGGCGCTGATATTACTGTTTATTCAGCAACAAAATTTCTTGGAGGGCATGGGACCTCTATTTGTGGTTTAATTGTCGATTCCGGCAAGTTTACATGGGGGGAAACAGATAAATTCCCTGAGCTAACAGAGCCAGATCCAAGCTATCACGGCATTACTTATACAAAAGAATTTGGGCAGGCTGCTTATATTGTTAAAGCAAGAACACAATTATTAAGAGATTTAGGGCCAGCTCTGAGCCCATTTAATGCATTCCTAATCCTTCAGGGTATAGAAACCTTGCATTTGAGAATTGAACGCCATTGCTGCAATGCTCATAAAGTCGCAAAATTTTTAAGTGGGCATCAAAACGTAAATTGGGTAAATTATCCGGGACTGGAAAACCATCCAAACCATGAGACAGCTAAAAAATACTTGCCTAAAGGACAGGGAGCTATAATTGGTTTTGGGATTAAAGGCGGTATGCAAGCAGGAATCAAATTTATAGATAATGTTAAATTATTATCCCATCTTGCTAATATTGGCGATGCAAAATCACTGGTAATTCATCCAGCCAGTACAACTCATCAGCAGTTGACTGAAGAAGAACGAATTTCAACTGGAGTAACAGAAGATTTTATAAGGCTTTCCATAGGAATAGAAGACCCGGATGATATTATCGCAGACATAGATCAGGCTCTTACAATCGCAACAACTGTTTAACCCTTTATCGTCTGGCAATTTTCTTTGTTAACTTAAGAAAATCAGCTGATTTAGCACCAATAAGTTTCTTTTTATCTTTAGGCGGTTCAATATATGTCTCAGCTTTCCTTAATTTAGGTAAGCCTTTCTCGTATTCTTCAGGATGAACATGAGGCTGATGATCAAAGACAGGAAGCATTTCCATTTTCTTTTGATTCTTTATTACAAGTTCTACTTTACTTGGCTCTTCTAGCTGATGGCTGGAATGAGCATGTTCAGTTACTGCTCCAATAGTAAGTGTACCGGCTAATATTGCTGCAACTAATGCCATAAAGCTTTTTGGTTTAACATGACTTACAGTACCGGGCAGCTTTGCTGTAAATGCAGGAGCTTTAATATTTTTAGGAGCGCTTTGATTCTGGCTGTTATATACTCTGTAATTAGGGTTTACTGTATTTAACTGAACCATAGTCATCCCCTTCCCTGTATTTTTATCTAAGTTTTAATTTTTTCTATCATGTTAAAGATTATAAAGACCAAAAATTGCCAATTTTTTAATTTAAAAATAAGATTTATTAACATATCTTAAAAGTTTATTTAAGATAAGAATTATTAAAAAAGTTCTTAATTCTTATCATCTTATTTATTTTTTCCCTCTTATAGGATAAATAAATTATAGTAAGCATAAAAAACTTAATTACACGTAAAAAGGTTAGAAAATATGAGTTCTGCATTGTTATCAAAAAATACT